>NZ_QFXN01000024.1:0-21482 GCF_003144775.1 Enterobacter sp. CGMCC 5087
CATTCCGCCGGAGCTGCGCGGCACGTTTGAGGGGATGGGACACAAAGCCTCGGTCGACTACATCAAGAGTCTTGGTATCACCTCGGTGGAGCTGCTGCCTGTTCACTGGTTCCCCGACGACCAGCACCTGCTTGACCGCGGCCTGAAGAACTTCTGGGGCTATAACACGCTCGGCTTTTTTGCTCCGGCGTCGCGCTACTACGGCCCGGCGGGGATCCAGGGCTTTCGCGACATGGTGCGCGCGTATCACGATGCGGGCATCGAGGTGATTCTGGACGTGGTGTACAACCACACGGCGGAAGGAAATGAGCTTGGCCCCACGCTCTCGTTTAAGGGGATTGATAACTACAGCTATTACCGCACCCTGCCGGACCAGCACCGGTACTACATCAACGACACCGGGACGGGAAATACGGTCAATACCTCGCACCCGCGCGTGCTGCAGATGGTGATGGATTCGCTGCGCTACTGGGCGGAATCGATGCATATTGACGGTTTTCGTTTCGACCTGGGGACGATACTGGGCCGCGAGCCGGAAGGGTTTGATCCGCGCGGCGGTTTCTTCGACGCCATGACTCAGGATCCGGTGTTATCAAGACTTAAGCTGATTGGTGAACCCTGGGATATTGGACCCGGCGGGTATCAGGTCGGCGGTTTCCCGCCGGGCTGGGGTGAATGGAACGACAAATACCGTGATACCGTACGCGAGTACTGGAAGGGTGATAACGTCTCCAACGACTTTGCCGCACGCCTGCTGGGCTCCGGGGATCTGTACGATCTGCGCGGGCGTCGTCCGTGGGCCAGCGTTAACTTCATCACCGCTCACGACGGCTTTACGCTGAATGACCTGGTGTCGTACAACGAGAAGCACAACGCCGACAACGGCGAGGACAATAACGACGGGCATAATGACAATCGCTCGTACAACTATGGCGAAGAAGGGCCGACGGAGAACCCAGATATTATTGCTACCCGCGAACGGCAGAAGCGTAATTTCCTGACCACGCTGCTGTTTTCCCACGGCACGCCGATGCTGCTGGCGGGGGACGAGTTTGGCCGCACGCAGAAGGGCAACAACAACGGTTACTGCCAGGACAGCGAAATTTCGTGGATCGACTGGAACGGAATAACCGAAAACGACGCTGCGCTGCGCGAGTTTACCCGACGGCTCATTGCGCTTCGCGCATCGCAGCCGTTATTGCGCCGTGAAAGCTGGCGCGACGGGCTGGAGATCCGCTGGTTCAATGCCGGAGGCGGCCCGCAGCAGGCCGAGCAGTGGGATGAAGGCTCAACGCTCGGCGTCTCCATCAGCAGGCCGGATCTCAGGCAGGAGGACGGCATCTGGCACGACGTGCTGATGCTGTTCAACCCGTTTGAAGGCACCGTGCCGTTCCAGATCCCGCAGTTTGGCGAAGGGGGATGGGTGCTGGAGCTGTCTACGGCAGATGGCGCTGCCACCGGGACAGCGTTCACCGAAACCGTAGAGTACGAACTGGCCGGACGCAGTATTACGCTGTTCAGACGTCCTTAGCCCTAGAGTGATGCCGCCGCGCGGGCGGCGGTGTCATACAGGGAGGAGATCGTGCGTAACAGCTGCGCGGTTTCGCCAATCGACTTCCCGGCTATGCCGCTCTCCGCGTGGATTGCGATCAGACACGCCTCCCGCACGTCCCGGTATTTCATGCACAACGCTTTTCCTTCCTCGGTAGTCGAGAAAAAGAGCTCTTTGCCCGCTTTCTCGCTCGTCACGTACCCCGCTTTGACCAGCTTTTTCAGGGCGTAGGTCACCACGTGGGTATCTTCCACGTTAAGAACGAAACAGATATCGGCCAGCTTTTTCTTGCGGTCGCGGTGGTTCACGTGATGCAGCAGCGAGACGTCAAATGCGCCCATATCGGGTTCGCCGGCTGCTGTCATGCAGCGCACCATCCATTTATTGAACGCGTTGCTGGTCATGATCAGCGCGTACTCCAGCTCTGACAGCTCCGCGCAGCGCTCGGACACCAGATGACGGGAAGAGACGAACCGGCCATCGTTGATATCGTCGAGGTCGGGTGAAGCACTCTTTTTCGAGGTCATAACGTTCCTTAGCCAGAAATGTAAACTCATCGATAAAATAAGAACATTTTATTGATAATTTGTTTACATGTTTTTGAGGTTCAGATATAGCTTTTTAGCGCAGGTTTTCCGAAACCTGACGAAAAACACAACATCGCTCGCCGCAAATTAAAAAAATAGCCGTCGGCGCGCAACGCTCACTTTGGATAGGGTAAACGTTATGGACGGTACTACGCTGTTGCCGCTGATCGGGATACCGATCGTGGTTATTGGTTTTGCACTGCGCTTCAACCCGCTGCTGGTGGTCGTGGTGGCGGGGCTGGCGACGGGTCTGCTGGTCGGTATGGATTTCGGGATGCTGCTGGAGACCTTTGGCGAAAAGTTCGTGAATAGCCGATCGCTGGCGACCTTCATTCTGATCCTACCCGTGATTGGTCTGCTGGAATATTACGGTCTCAAGGAGCGCGCCCAGGCCTGGGTGGCTAAGATCGCCAGTGCCACCTCGGCGCGTATTCTGATGCTCTATTTTGTCGCCCGTGAGGGCACCGCCGCGCTGGGGCTGATGTCGCTGGGCGGTCATGCTCAGACGGTGCGCCCGCTGCTGGCGCCGATGGCCGAAGGGGCGGCGCTGAACGAATACGGCGAGCTGCCGCAGCACATCCGCGACAAAATCAAAGCCCATGCCGCCGCGTGCGACAACATCGCGGTCTTCTTTGGCGAAGATATCTTTATTGCCTTCGGGGCGGTGCTGCTGATCGACGCGTTCCTGAAAGAAAACGGTATTCCGGGCATCGAACCGCTGCATATCGGCCTGTGGGCTATCCCAACCGCCATCGCGGCATTGGTTATTCATATGACGCGCCTGCTGCGCCTGGATGCCAGCATCCGTCGCGACGTCATGGCCTGGCGTGCAGAGCAGGACACGCAGGAGGCCACGCAATGATGACGCTTATCACCATTAACCGCGTGTACTACCTGATCGGCTTTGTCGTGATGCTGCTGGTTGTTATGACCCTGCGCGATCGCGCCAATCCGAAGCGTTTTACCACGGCGCTGTTCTGGTTTTTATTCGGCGGGATCTTCCTGTTCGGTGACCTGATGGTGCAGGAGCTGGGCAAATCGCTGGCCTACCGAATAATCGGCGGGGGCGTTATCGCTATCGCGCTGCTGGCGGGTTTTGGTCTTGTCGGGAAAGGGCACTATAAAATGTCCACCGAAGACGAACGTCTCGCGTCGTCAAATCGGCTTAAAAACTGGCTATTCCTGCCGGCGCTGATGATCCCTGTGGTGACGGTTATCGGGACGCTGTTCCTGAAGGGCGTGTCGATTGGCGGCGTGTTCCTGCTCGATCAGAAACAGCTCACCCTCGCGGCGCTGTGCGTGGCCTGCGTCGCGGCGATCCTCACCGGCTGGTGGCTGACCAAAGGCACGCCGCTGCACGCTATTCGCCAGTCTCGTCGTCTTGTCGATACCATCGGCTGGGCGGTGATCCTGCCGCAGATGCTGGCCATGCTCGGCGGCGTGTTCGTGGCTGCCAACACCGGTGATTCGGTGCAGAAGGTGGTGAGCCTGTTTGTGAACCCGGATAACCGCTTTATGCTGGTGGTGATTTACTGCGTAGGGATGGCGCTGTTTACCATGATCATGGGAAATGCGTTTGCGGCCTTCCCGGTGCTGAGCGCCGGCATCGCCTTGCCGTTCCTGATTAACGTGCATCACGGCAACCCGGCGCCGCTGCTGGCGATTGGCATGTACGCGGGCTACTGCGGCACGCTGATGACGCCGATGGCCGCTAACTTCAATATCGTTCCCGCCGCGCTGCTGGAGCTGAAAGACAAATATCAGGTGATCAAGATCCAGATCCCGACCGCGTTAACCCTGCTGGTGGTGAACGTGTTCCTCATGTATTTCCTCGTGTTTCGCTAAGGAGCTGTTATGGAATTAACGCAACATCAGGCTGACGCGTTTGCCCGCATGCCTTTGACCTATTTGCGCCAGGAATACCCGAACCACATCATGCACCTGCTGAATGATGATGGCGACGTGCTGCCGCCTCGCGAACTGCACCCGATTTTCTACGGCTGTTTTGACTGGCACTCGGCAGTGCACGGCTACTGGCTGCTGCTGCGCTGCGTGCGCCTCTACCCTGAACTGCCGAGCCGGGATGCGATCGTCGCGCTTGTCGACGAGCACCTGACGGACGAGAACGTGGCGAAGGAGCTGGCCTATTTCACCGCGCCATTCCGCGCCTCGTTTGAGCGCCCGTATGGCTACGGCTGGCTGCTGGCGCTGGCCCAGGAGCTAAAACAGTCGTCGCTGCCGCAGGCCGCTGGCTGGTACCGGACGCTTGAGCCGATAACCCAGGATATTCGAAACCGGCTGGTGGATTATCTCAGCAAGCTCACCTATCCGATCCGCGTAGGCACGCACTACAACACGGCGTTTGCCCTCGCGCTGGCGCTGGATTACGCCCGCGCCGTGGAAGATAGCGCGCTTGAGCAGGCGATTGTGACGGCGGCGGAGCGGTTTTATCTCGCCGACACGCGCTATCCTGCCCACTACGAGCCCGGCGGCGATGAGTATATTTCCGGGGCGCTGACCGAGGCGCTGCTGATGAGCACGGTGTTAAAAGACTTCCCGGCCTGGTTTGACGCGTTTCTGCCGGATGTCGGCTCCGTTGCGGCGCTGATGAACCCGGCGGAAGTGAGCGATCGTACCGACCCGAAAATTGCCCATCTCGACGGATTAAACCTCAGCCGCGCCTGGTGCATGAAGCATATTGCCAGAGCGCTTCCCGCTAACAATCCGGCGCAGCAGGCGCTGCGCGAGGCGGTAGCGAAACACCTGACGGCTAGCGTTGAGCATGTTGTCGGCAGCCACTACAGCGGCGGGCACTGGCTGGCGAGCTTTGCGCTGCTGGCGCTGGAGTAAACGAACGCGCCGTCTTTCTTGCCGGGTGGCGCTGCGCTTACCCGGCCTACATTGTGCAAAGCTTCCTTGTAGGCCCGTGCAAGCGTAGCGCCGTCGGGCGAATCAGGCTGATGCCCGAACCACAGGGCGCAGCCTAAATTTCTTTGATTTTTAATGCGATCAATACCTTAATCGGTTATTTTTCCGTCATTTGTCTTGAAACAGATATCTTTTTTACTATCGCAAAAGTGTACGATACGCGGCCATATATCTATGTGAAAAGAATGGTTAATATGGCTGTTATACCTTTGTTACCAAAAGAAGGAATCGCGCTCGCATTAGCAAACATGAGGATTGCAAGAGCGCATGGTATGAGTAGAAATATGGCTATCCCTACAACCTATCTTTGGTTTTATCAAAAAGTAAGAAATAAGGGGCCGTGGGATTACAAGCAAGGACACCCTGAGTTAGCAAACTTTGGGAACTTCAATTATGGTTCGGCTGGCTATGCTGCCGGGATACCATCAGAAACGTTATTGATGGGGGCAGGATGGGCGCAGGAAAGAGCTAAAACCTCCAAAAAGAAATGGAGGCACTGGTATCAAAAACCGCCATATGGGGATGATCCTCACGATCAGTTTTGGATAAGTCAAGGGATTGAATATGCAAAGAAACACGGTTATTAAACGGCTTCATTGTTTACTCACAACGATTTTATTGATCGTTGTTTGCGGGTTTCTGACATATCAATACTATTTTAATGCACCTCCTCGCGATAGCTTTGTCAGCAAACAGAAACTATCTGATACCGTCACACTGTACATAACAAAGTATGATGACGGAGGAGCTACGGTGTCGGATATTTACCGCTTCTATTTAGATAAAGACAAAAGCGGGAACATTATGAAGGCCCTTAAAGATCGATCGCCGTTCCTTGAAGCCAATACAAGCAATGTTACAGCTTCTGCTTATGGGAACACGGTAAATATAAAAATCACAGGTAAGGTTTATTCATTCACTAATTCGGATCTGTTCTATGCAGATGGTGTAGCGATCATGCCTGTAATTAACCTCATAGCAAATGGAATAAGAGATTAATTAGCATAAGGAGTTTTAGAAATGGCTGTACCAGTACACCTCTTTTTGAAAGACGATGGTGGAGCAATGATCCGTGGCGGTTCTGATGTTGCAGACCGTGAAGGAAGCATAGAGCTTAGAGATCTTATCCATAACCTGAGCATTCCAACAGATGAGGCAACAGGTAAACTTACAGGTACAAGGCAACACTCAGCTTTCAGTTTAACAAAAGCAATTGATTCATCTTCACCCTATCTATACAAAGCAGTGGCTACAGGTCAAACGCTTCAAAGTGCTGAATTAAAGTTCTATCACATCAATGATGCTGGTCAGGAAGTGGAATACTTCAATATTCTTATGGAAGGTGTGAAAGTCATTTCAATAACTCCAGTTATGCATGATACAAGAGATTGTCCCGGTACTGGTCACCTGGAAAATGTATCTTTGCGATACGCAAAAATCACATGGAAAATCCTGGACGGAAATATTCAATACACTGATGCGTGGAATGAACGCCTTACAGCGTAGGCGTTATAAACGAGCAGCGCCGGAAGGCGCTGCAACAGTTTACGCTGATGCCCGAACTGCAGGGCGCAGCCGACTCACGCTAAATAACACCGATCCCGTTGAGGCTATCACGGCTATCCACAGCGCAAAATGCACGGCCCGGTCATGGTCTGATTCGATCGTCGCCAGCAGCACGCCCACCGCGGCGGCACCGAGACACTGGCCGAATGTCCTCACAATCGACAACACGCCGGAGGCGTAGCTCGCATATTCCCGCGCCACGTTAGAGAGCATCTCCCGGTTATTGGGGCTCTGGAAGCAGCCAAACCCAATCCCGCAAACCAGACTGCGCAGGCAGATATTCCATGCGGAAGGGCTTTCCGGCAGCGTCGCCAGCAGGATCAGCCCACCGACAAAAATCATTAGCCCGATTGTCGAGATCAGCGGCGCGGAAATCGTATCTGCCCAGCGCCCCGCGTGCGGTGCAATCAGCACGATGCCAATCGGCCACGGGGTGAACAGCAGCGCGGAGACCACAGGGCTGTAGCCATACACGCTCTGAAACAGGAACGGCAGCGCGACAAAGGTGATGCCCTGACTGACAAACGAGGCCAGTGAGGTCAGGGCTGCGAGGGTAAAGCGTCCGTTTTTGAACATGACGGGCGGCAGTATGGGACTTTGCGCGCGCCGAATCCGCCAGATAAAGGCGAGGGCGCTGACCAGCGTGAGCAGCCCCCAGCCTGTGGCCGCCTGGTTAATTTCTTGCGTCACGCGCTGAAGGCTGTCGGCCAGCATAATCGCCGAACCTAACAGCGCGGCGGAGAGCACGGCGCCCGGCGCGTCAAAGGGCGAGCGGTCAATGGCCGTTTCCCGCGGCAAGGCCCGCCACGCCAGCAGCAGGGCAACGCTGCCCGGGACAATGTTAATGGCGAACAGCCACTGCCAGCTCAGCGCGTCCAGTATCGTTCCGCCCAGCACGGGGGCAATCGCCGTGCTGGAGGCGATAAGCAGGGCGTGCAGCCCCAAAATGCGGCCAAGCAGTCGACCCGGAAAAACGGAGCGCAGGATCGCCGGGGCGATACTCAGGGTGGCCGCGCCGCCGATGCCCTGCAGAATACGCATGCCGGTTAACATTTCCGGCGTTGCTGCCAGCGCGCAGCCGAGCGAGGTGAGCGTAAAGGTGGCAAGCCCGGCAAGAAATACCGGGCGATAGCCCACGCGCGCCGCCAGCGCCGCGAAGATGGCTAGCGTCATTGCCGCTGACAGCAGGTAACCGTTGGCGAACCAGACCGCAACGTTCGCGGGAACCTGCATCGCCCTTGCCATGGAGGGCAGCGCGATGTTGATCATGGTGCCGTCAAAGACGCCCATCAGCGTGGTGGTCATGACGGCGGCCATGACCCGGGCGCGTTCATGACCGGGTAAGCCTTCATCGCCGGGCAGGTTTGAAAATAGCGTCATCGTCGTTACTCCGCATAAGAATAGTGATGACGAAACTATAATCATGCGGTATACAGGGCGGAAGACGCAGCATTTGCACTTAATCGTTGCATATAACGCCTTATCTTAGGAGTCACCTTGGTCGATCCTGACTTTAACCTTCTGGTTGCGCTCGACGTTCTGCTGGCCGAAGCCAGCGTGGCGGGCGCGGCGCGACGTTTGAACCTCAGCACCTCTGCCATGAGCCGCACCCTGAGCAGGCTGCGGGAGGTGACAGGCGATCCGATCCTGGTACGGGCCGGTCGTCATATGGTGCTGACGCCCTGGGCCGAAGCCACGCGGGACCGCGCCAGAAGCGCCGTTCATGAGGCGAGGGCTGTGCTGCAGCCCTCCACCGACGCGCTCAAGGTGGAAAGCCTCGAGCGGCTGTTCACCATCAGAGCCAACGACGGTTTTGTGGTGGCGTTTGGGCCACTGCTGATTGCGGCGGTGGCGAGCGTGGCGCCCGGGGTGTGCATCCGCTTCTCGCCGAAACCTGAAAAAACCTCGCGCTATTTGCGTGAGGGGCTGGTCGACCTGGAGATCGGCGTGCAGAGCAATATGGGGCCGGAAATACGGCTGCAACGGCTCTTTCAGGATCGTTTTGTTGGCGCGGTGCGCAAGGGACATCCGCTGTCATTACAACATGACGTCAGCCTTGACGATTATGTCGCGTGGGGCCATGTGGTGGCCTCACCGGACGGATCGCTACACGGGTTTGTCGATGACGCGCTGGCGGAACGGGGGATGAAACGCAAGGTCGCCAGCGTGGTGCCCGGATTTCCGACGGCACTATCCGTGGCGCTGGCGTCCGATCTCATTGCCATGGTGCCGGCGCTGTACCTGCTCAATCAGCCGATGAACGAGCGCGTGCACGTTTTTGAGCTGCCGTTTAAAACCCGGACCATTACGGTGTCGCAGATGTGGCATCCGCGCATGGAACGGGACCCGGGGCATCGATGGCTCAGGGAAAAGGTGCTGGAGGTGTGTCGGACCGTGCGCTGACGCCTCAGGCCACTTTTCCCGGCACGGAGAGGATGAAGCGCGTCGATACCGCATCCGATTCCACGCGGACTTTTCCGTGGTGCGCGGTGACGATGGACTTCACGATGGCAAGCCCGATCCCGCTGCCTTCGCCTTTGCGCTGCCTCGACGGATCGACGCGATAGAAACGATCAAACAGCTTTGCCAGATGTTCCTGAGGGATCGGCTTACCGGGGTTTTCTATCATCAGTTCAATGTCGTTATCCTGTTTTCTGAGTGAGACTGTCACCGTTTTGCCCGCTGGCGTATAGCGCAGGGCATTGGAGAGTAGATTATTTACTGCTCTTCTGAACATCTGCGGATCGCCTTCTATCAGGCAGGGCATCCCGTTAAATTTCAGCGTAACGTTGCGTTCTTCCGCCCAGGCTTCGAAGAAATCGAAGACTTTCATGACCTCCGCACTTAAATCAAACATCACCCGGTCAGGGATGAGCTGATTATTATCCGCCTGCGCCAGGAAAAGCATGTCGCTGACCATCCGGGTCATCCGGTTGTACTCTTCAAGGCTGGAGTACAGAACATCTTCCAGCTCTTTCTGCGAGCGGTTCTGGCTCAGCGCGATTTCCGTTTGCGTCACCAGGTTGGTGATGGGAGTTCTGATTTCATGCGCAATATCGGCGGAAAAATTCGCCTGACGGGTAAAGACATCTTCAATCTTTTCGATCATATGGTTGAAGGAGATGACCAGCTGTTCCAGCTCAACGGGCACGCGGGACGGCTCCAGCCGCGCGTCCAGGTTTTCTGAAGTGATATTTTTAATGGCGTTGCTGACGTTACGCAGGGGCAAATGTCCCTGACGAACCGCGATGCGAATGACAAGAATAATCAGCAGGCTGATCGCCGCGGCAATCGCCAGGAGATTCTTTTTCAGCGCCTCAAGGTAGTGCAGATGAAAATTGATGGAGAGCCCGATAAGCATGACGTAGCCCTGCGTTTTGCCCTGCAGCGTCGCCGTGCCTGAAGAGGCGATAATCCGGTAGGTTTCCATTTTCATGTCGGACCCGGCGTGCATGGGGTTGGCCGGGTCCTCTACCGTCCAGAGAAACACATCCTGCGCGCGGCGGTGTTCGCTAAAGTTCGCCGTGTTCATTGCCGGGCGCAAAGCCGCCCCTTGCGCCGAGCTGAACAGGGTATTGCCCTGCGGATCCAGAAGCAGAACGGCCACGTTGCGGTAGCTGGCCATCGACTCTTTGATTTTACTGATTTTCTTTTGGTCAGGATCGCCCGGAGACTGCAGGATGCGGTGCATCGCGGTGCTGATTTGCTGCAGATCGCTGACATCCTGCTCGGCGAAATGCTTTTCAACGGAATGCAGCATAAACCAGGTAAAGGCGAAAAAGGCCAGTATCGTGGAGAGGCTGATAAAGAAGGTCAGCCGCAGGGCAAGAGAAAAGGGGCGCCTGGCAAGCTTAACGCGCATCCGGTACCTCCAGCATATAGCCCACACCGCGCACCGTCTGGATCAGCTTCGGTTCAAAATCGTTATCGATTTTCGCCCGAAGCCGCTTTACCGCCACGTCAATCGCGTTTGTGTCGCTGTCAAAATTCATGTCCCACACCTGGGAGGCAATCAGGGAGCGGGGAAGCACCTCTCCCTGATGACGCATGAAAAACTCCAGCAGGCTGAACTCTTTGCTGGTTAACGAGATGCGGCTTCCGGCCCGGCTTACTTTTCTCGACACGAGGTCAACCGTCAGGTCTGCCACCTGAAGCTGGCTTTCCGCAATCACCGTATTTCCGCGTCTCAGCAGCGTCCTCACCCGGGCGAGAAGCTCAGCAAAGGCGAAAGGCTTAATCAGATAGTCATCTGCGCCCAGCTCAAGCCCTTTAACCCGGTGTTCAATCGTGCCGAGAGCCGTGAGTAACAGGATGGGCATCCCTTTACCGGCCGAGCGGAGCATGCGGACAATATCCCAGCCGTTCACATCGGGCAGCATGATATCCAGAATCAGCAGATCGTATTCCGCGGTCATAGCGAGATGGTAGCCGTTCAGGCCGTTATCCGCGTGGTCTACAACAAACCCCGCTTCCGTCAGCCCCTTACTCAGGTACTCACCGGTTTTCATTTCGTCTTCGACGATCAGTATTTTCATCGTGCTCCCCTGACTGGCTGCTGATGACATTCTAGTGAGCGTACCGCCGTTAACAATGACTTACGCTAAAAATGACAACATTGTCATTATCCTGTCACCCGTCAAACAGGATGCGTTGCGTAGAGTAGCCCTAAAACTACTCTGGACTTTATTTGAACCGTTATGTTCCTGTTAAAACGACTAAGCATCAGTACGGTATTTATTCTGGCAGGCTGCGTCTCGCTGGCTCCGGAGTACCAGCGGCCAGAAGCACCTGTCCCCCGGCAGTTTTCGCTCTCCCGTAACGGCCTGACGCCCGCGGCGGCGGGGTATCAGGACACCGGCTGGCGCAACTTTTTCGTCGATCCTCAGGTTGCGGGGCTGATTACGGAGGCCCTGAAGAACAATCGCGATCTAAAAATGGCCGCCCTGAAGGTCGAGGAAGCCCGGGCGCAGTTCAACGTGACGGATGCGGACCGCTATCCTCAGCTGAATGCCTCCTCGGGCATCACGTACAGCGGCGGGCTGAAAAGTGACAAACCCACCGCGCAGCAGTACGACGCGGGCATTGCGCTTAGCTACGAACTCGACTTCTTCGGCAAGCTGAAGAACATGAGCGATGCCGACCGACAAAACTTTTTCGCCAGCGAAGAGGCCCGTCGCGCGGTGCATATCCTGCTCGTCTCTAACGTGTCGCAGAGCTATTTCAACCAGCAGCTGGCGTATAAACAGCTGCGCATCGCGCGGGATACGCTGAACAATTACCAGCAGTCTTATGCGTTCGTTGAGCAGCAGCTGGTGACGGGCAGTACGAACGTCCTGGCGCTGGAACAGGCCCGGGGACAGATCGAAAGCACGCAGGCAGAGATTGCCAAAAGAGAGGGTGAGCTGGCGCAGGCCAATAATGCCCTGCAGCTGGTCCTCGGCACGTATCGCGCGCTGCCGGGCGACGGCGGCATGAACGCCAGCGACGTTGCGCCGGTAAAACTGCCTCCCCATCTTTCCTCAGCGATACTGCTGCAGCGCCCGGATATTATGGAAGCGGAGTATCAGCTTAAAGCGGCCGATGCGAATATCGGTGCGGCGCGCGCCGCCTTTTTCCCGTCGATTTCCCTGACCAGCGGGCTTTCAACGGGCAGTACGGAGTTGTCCAGCCTCTTTACGTCAGGGAGCGGGATGTGGAATTTTATTCCTAAAATCGAAATTCCCATTTTTAATGCGGGCAGGAATAAGGCCAATCTGAAGCTGGCTGAAATTCGCCAGCAGCAGTCGGTGGTTAATTACGAACAAAAAATTCAGTCCGCCTTCAAACAGGTTGCCGACGCGCTCGCGCTGCGGGACAGCATTAACCAGCAGCTTGCTGCACAGCAGCGGTATCTTGATTCGCTACGCATCACCCTGCAGCGGGCCAGAGGGTTATATTCCAGCGGCGCGGTCAGCTATATCGAAGTGCTTGACGCGGAGCGTTCTCTTTTCTCTACCCAGCAAAATATTCTCGACCTTATTTATGCCCGGCAGGTTAATGAAATTAATCTCTTCACCGCGCTCGGCGGCGGTTGGGTCGAATAACGTTATTTAATTAAACAGGAAAATAATCATGCACAATTCACTTAAGGCCGTTGTATTTGGTGCGATCTCCATTGTGTTTTCTGTCAGCCTCCAGGCTGAGGTTCATCAGCACGAGATGATGAATGCTGCCAGCGAAGGGGCCTCAGAGCAGGTCATCACGGGGGCCGGCATCGTGAAGGACATTGATCTCACGAATAAAAAAGTCACAATTTCCCATGAAGCGATCCCGGAAATTGGCTGGCCCGCGATGACCATGCGTTTCACGTTTATTCAGGCTGACGAGAGTATCAATGCCTTAAAAGTCGGCAGCCAGGTGAATTTCTCGTTTGTTCAGCAGGGCAATCTCTCTTTACTCAAGAGCATTAAATAGCGAGACGCGGCATGGCCTCAGTAAAAATAAAATATGCTGCCATGATAGTCAGCAGCCTTATTGCGGGAGGGCTGATATCGGTGACGGCATGGCAGGCGCTTCATTCATCTGAAAAAACAGAAAATAGAACCTCTGAAAGAAAGGTACTTTTCTGGTATGACCCGATGAAGCCAGACGTTAAATTCGATAAGCCCGGCAAATCGCCGTTTATGGATATGGATCTGGTACCGAAATATGCGGATGAAAACGCCAATAAAAGCAGTGCCGGTATCCGTATTGATCCGACACAGGTTCAGAACCTCGGATTAAAAACGCAAAAGGTGACGCGCGGAACGCTGAACTATGCCCAGACCATCCCGGCCAACGTCAGCTATAACGACTATCAGTTTGTCATTGTGCAGGCGCGCGCGGAAGGCTTTGTGGAAAAAGTGTACCCGCTGACGACGGGCGATAAGGTGAAGAAAGGCACGCCGCTCGTTGATATTACCATTCCTGACTGGGTAGAGGCGCAGAGCGAGTTTCTGCTGTTATCCGGCACCGGCGGAACGCCGACGCAAATCAAAGGGGTTCTCGAACGGCTTCGGCTGGCGGGTATGCCGGATGAGGATATTCAGAGGCTGCGAGCGACCCGCACTATCCAGACCCGGTTTACCATCAGGGCGCCGATCGACGGTGCGATCACGGCCTTTGACCTGCGTACCGGCATGAATATTTCCAAAGATAAGGTGGTAGCGCAAATTCAGGGGATGGATCCGGTCTGGATCGGCGCGGCAGTGCCTGAATCCATTGCTTATCTGCTAAAAGAGACCTCGCAGTTTGCGGTTTCGATACCGGCTTATCCGGATAAATCCTTCCCGGTTGAAAAATGGAGTCTTCTGCCGAGCGCGGATCCAACCACCCGTACGCTGCAGGTGCGCCTGCAGGTCGATAACAAGGATGAGCTGCTGAAACCGGGCATGAACGCGTACCTGAAGCTGAATACCCAAAGCCAGGAAATGCTGCTGATCCCCTCCCAGGCCGTTATCGATACCGGCAAAGAACAGCGCGTGATTACGGTTGATGCGGACGGGAATTTTGTACCGAAAAGGATCCACGTTCTGCATGAATCTCAGCAGCAGTCCGGCATTGAGAGCGGACTGGAAGAGGGGGAGTCGGTGGTGGTCAGCGGTCTGTTCCTGATTGACTCGGAGGCCAATATTACCGGTGCGCTGGAGCGCATGCGCCACGCCGAAGCTGCTGACGGCGCGCACTCTGGCCATTAAGGAGACGATGATGATTGAATGGATTATCCGGCGGTCGGTCGCCAACCGTTTCCTGGTCATGATGGGGGCGCTGTTCCTCAGCGTCTGGGGCACCTGGACGATTATTAACACGCCAGTCGATGCCTTGCCCGATCTCTCTGACGTTCAGGTGATTATCAAAACCAGCTATCCCGGCCAGGCCCCGCAGATTGTTGAAAACCAGGTCACCTATCCACTCACGACCACCATGCTGTCGGTTCCCGGCGCAAAGACCGTGCGCGGTTTTTCGCAGTTTGGCGATTCGTACGTGTACGTCATTTTTGAAGACGGCACCGATTTGTACTGGGCCCGTTCGCGCGTGCTGGAGTATCTGAACCAGGTTCAGGGCAAGCTGCCTGCTGGCGTGAGCTCCGAAATCGGTCCTGATGCCACGGGCGTGGGCTGGATATTTGAGTATGCGCTGGTGGATCGCAGCGGAAAACACGATCTCGCTGAGTTGCGCTCATTGCAGGACTGGTTCCTGAAATTTGAATTGAAAACTATCCCGAACGTGGCCGAAGTGGCCTCCGTCGGCGGCGTGGTGAAGCAGTATCAGATCCAGGTTAATCCGTTAAAACTGGCTCAGTACGGCATTAGCCTGCCGGAGGTTAAGCAGGCCCTTGAGTCGTCTAACCAGGAGGCGGGGGGATCGTCAGTTGAAATGGCGGAAGCGGAGTATATGGTCCGCGCCAGCGGCTATCTGCAGACGATGGACGATTTCAATAACATCGTTCTGAAAACCGGCGAGAACGGGGTGCCGATTTACCTTCGCGATGTTGCCCGCGTACAAACGGGTCCGGAAATGCGCCGCGGTATTGCCGAGCTGAACGGGCAGGGGGAAGTTGCGGGTGGCGTGGTCATCCTTCGTTCGGGAAAAAATGCGCGCGAAGTCATCACGGCGGTGAGAGATAAGCTTGAGACGCTGAAGGCCAGCCTGCCGGAAGGCGTTGAGATTGTGACTACCTACGATCGCAGCCAGCTCATCGATCGGGCAATCTACAACCTGAGTTCCAAACTGCTTGAAGAGTTTATCGTGGTGGCCATCGTCTGCGCCCTGTTCCTGTGG
The DNA here is from genome assembly GCF_003144775.1 of Enterobacter sp. CGMCC 5087. Taxonomy (NCBI): domain Bacteria; kingdom Pseudomonadati; phylum Pseudomonadota; class Gammaproteobacteria; order Enterobacterales; family Enterobacteriaceae; genus Enterobacter; species Enterobacter sp. CGMCC 5087. The sequence continues at coordinate 15,433 of NZ_QFXN01000024.1, forward strand.
CACGTTCGATCTGCGCTGGTCGCGATTATCTCTCTGCCGCTTGGCCTGTGTATTGCCTTTATCGTCATGCATTTCCAGGGATTGAACGCCAATATCATGTCGCTGGGAGGCATTGCCATTGCCGTCGGCGCGATGGTGGATGCCGCCATCGTCATGATTGAAAACGCGCACAAACGGCTGGAAGAGTGGGATCACCAGCATCCGGGAGAGCAGATTGATAACGCCACCCGCTGGAAGGTGATCACCAACGCCTCTGTCGAGGTTGGCCCGGCGCTGTTTATCAGCCTGCTGATTATCACCCTGTCCTTCATTCCTATCTTTACCCTTGAGGGTCAGGAAGGGCGGCTGTTTGGTCCGCTGGCCTTCACGAAAACGTACTCCATGGCGGGCGCGGCCGCGCTGGCTATCATCGTTATCCCCATCCTGATGGGGTTCTGGATCCGGGGTAAGATTCCCGCTGAGACCAGTAACCCGTTGAACAGGCTACTGATTAAAGCCTATCACCCGCTACTGATTAAGGTGCTCCGATGGCCAAAAACAACCCTGCTGGTTGCGGCCTTGTCCATCTTCACGGTGATCTGGCCTCTCAGCCAGGTGGGCGGCGAGTTCCTGCCGAAGATCAACGAAGGCGATCTGCTGTATATGCCGTCAACGTTGCCGGGCGTTTCTCCGGCAGAAGCGGCCGCGCTGTTACAGACCACGGACAAACTCATCAAAACCGTACCTGAAGTGGCCTCGGTGTTTGGCAAAACCGGCAAGGCCGAAACGGCAACGGATTCCGCGCCGCTCGAAATGGTGGAAACCACCATCCAGCTCAAGCCTGAGAATGAGTGGCGGTCCGGCATGACGATTGACAAGATTATTGACGAGCTCGATAAGACCGTTCGATTGCCCGGCCTGGCGAACCTCTGGGTTCCGCCCATTCGTAACCGCATCGATATGCTTTCGACCGGGATCAAAAGCCCGATTGGTATCAAGGTGTCGGGTACCGTTTTGTCGGATATCGACGCCACGGCGCAGAGCATCGAGACGGTAGCCAAAACGGTGCCGGGCGTGGTGTCTGCCCTGGCTGAACGTCTGGAGGGCGGGCGCTACATTGACGTCGATATCAACCGGGAAAAAGCCTCGCGCTACGGGATGACGGTGGGCGATGTACAGCTCTTTGTCTCCTCGGCCATCGGCGGCGCGACCGTAGGGGAAACGGTGGAAGGCGTCGCCCGGTACCCGATTAATATCCGCTATCCTCAGGACTACCGGAACAGCCCGAACGCGTTGAAGCAGATGCCGATCCTGACGCCGATGAAACAGCAGATCACGCTGGGCGATGTGGCGGATATCAACGTGGTTTCCGGCCCCACGATGCTGAAAACGGAGAATGCCCGGCCTGCGAGCTGGATTTATATCGATGCCCGCGGCAGGGATATGGTGTCGGTGGTGAACGACATTAAGACGGCCATCAGTCAGAACGTAAAGCTGAGGCCGGGCACCAGCGTCTCATTCTCCGGGCAGTTTGAGCTGCTCGAACACGCCAACAAGAAACTGAAGCTGATGGTACCGATGACGGTGATGATCATCTTCATTCTGCTGTATCTGGCGTTCCGTCGCGTGGATGAAGCGCTGCTGATCCTGATGAGTCTGCCGTTCGCCCTGGTCGGTGGAATTTGGTTCCTTTACTGGCAGGGCTTCCATATGTCTGTGGCAACCGGCACCGGTTTTATCGCTCTGGCCGGGGTGGCAGCAGAATTTGGGGTGGTCATGCTAATGTATTTGCGTCATGCCGTTGAGGCTCAGCCGGCGTTGTCCCATCGGGACACATTCACAGAACAGGCGCTGGATGGCGCCCTTTACCATGGCGCAGTGCTGCGCGTGCGGCCAAAGGCAATGACCGTCGCGGTGATCATTGCCGGTCTGCTGCCCATTCTGTGGGGGACGGGCGCAGGGTCAGAGGTCATGAGCCGGATAGCGGCGCCCATGATTGGCGGGATGATCACGGCGCCGCTGTTATCGCTGTTTATTATTCCGGCGGCGTACAAGTTAATTTGGTTGCGCAGGCATAAAAAGCCATAAAAAAAAAACCGCCAGCGATGGCGGTTTTTTTACGGAATGAACGCTTAGCGCGCTGTTTTAGCACGCGTCTGGCTGAGAAGCTTGCGCCAGGCACGATTATGCAGAGTAAACAGCAGCATCTTATAGAAGGCGGTGGAAAGGATACAGCTGCCGCTAAGCAGTAGCATGCCGATACTCACTAGCGCCGCGGTCAGACTGACGCCCGGAGCAGTGCTACCGCTCATCGCGACCAGCAGATAGGCTGCCGTTAATACCAGGCTTATCACCGCCAGCGTAAGGTGTAACCGCACGGCGCGCATGCTGCCTTTGCCAATCATAAACATCGTCACGCCATTAAGGCCAGCGAACAGAAGGGCGATCAGGACAACCCAGACGAATACGTGTTCCGCTGGCTGGTCGAGTCCGGCGAGTATGCCATACCCCAGCCACAGCTGAGGAATAGCGAAACTGACAATCACCCCGAGGGTACTAATCGCCGCTGGAATACCCATGGTGTGTAGACCTACAGGTTTGCCCATTTCGTCAGCCAACTCAGTCTTTAGCTGTTGCAGCTGTGTCGGGGAGGCATTGCTTATGCTGGTAGCCACCTCGTTACAGCGTTGCAGGCGGCGGGAAAAAACTTTAACCATTTGAATACTCAGCGTTTAGTTAGACGAAAATGACTGCAACAGACCGACTACATAGCGCCCGGACTGGACGGTGTTTTGAGGATTGCGGATCGTCCCCGTGAGTGAACTGCCAACAAAGGCCGATGCGTTGTTCACAGCACTCATCAGCTCACGTTGCAGTGATTTCTGTAATGATTCGCTGGGGAAACGTTTCGGGTAGACGCCTGCGCGGATCGCTGCCTTCACACTGGCGCTGGAAATACCTGGATTCTGCGCTTTAATGATCTCTTCCGTGATGCGCTTACGCTCGGCACGGCTCAGGCTTTGGAACCAGGCGGTAACTTTACTTGAGGATGCCGCTTTCATCAGCTTGTACGTTTCTAAAGTACCTCGCAGCGCGGTTCCTGCCGCAGCCAGCGAAATGACATCCAGAACCGTCGTGGTAGCTACATACCAGTCCTGGCTGTCGAGCCAGGCAACATCGGAACCATGATCGTTATGGATAGCCAGCAGACGGCCCGCGCCAATCATGCATTGTGCGCCCGTTGCCAGCGTACCGGACAGGCTAATCGCAGCAATCACACCAGACCCGCCAGCGGTAAAAGGCACTGCCGCACCGGCTCCAAACGCCATAACAAGCGTAACAATCATCGCGCCACAGGCAAAACCGGTTGAGGTAATTTCCGTAGCAAGTGAGGGAGTCGTTAGCGTCGCCACCACAGCTTTTTCTGCACTGATTTCCTTAGCATCCGGAATTTTACTGATTACCACATGGCTGACGGTGCTCTGATTCACATCTGCAATGCGGCGTGAAGGGCGTACCAGCCAGCGCTGTTTGCCATCATCAAAAATGATGCCGACATTGTAAAAATTACGCGTGCAGTCGAGTTGGGCGGCCAGCTTTTTAAAATCGATATCAGCACCGGTTTGTAGTCCCAGGCTGCGCGAAAGGTCATAAGAGGGAAGGGTGCTGTCAGGCGACTGCTGACCTGGTAAGTTCATCGGGGAAGCTCCTTCATTCCGTGAGGACAATTAATTAGCAGGGTAATTTATTGAAGAAATTTATGATTCGAACACTAAGACTTAGATAATAGCAGCGTTAACTCGGTGAGCAAATGATATTGCTTGACTAAAATGTAAACGATACCAGGGGGTATTAAACCTTACCCGCAGACTCTCTTAATTCAGTAATTGAAGGGCAGTGAAGCACAGTTCCTCGTGGACTATGCGGACTATTACATGACCAAGCGCGGATATCATCCACGAGCCGTCAACTCTGGCAATTAATGGTCCGTGACAACGCCGATGTCCTTCATGAATTTCCCGCTGATGACTTACATTAGGGAAATTTCTCCGCGTCCAATCCTGTTCATTCATGGCGAAAAAGCGCATTCGCTTTACTTCTCCAGAACGGCTTATGAAGCGGCAAATCAGCCAAAAGAGCTGCTGATTGTTAAAGATGCCACGCATGTCGATTTATATGATCGTATGGATAAGATCCCGTTCGATAACATCACGGCATTCTTCAATAAATATCTGAATAAAAGATAACTTCCTCAGTAATCAATGCAGTGACCCAAAGGTCACTGCATTGATTTGAGAGGGAAGGCAACTATGAGGGTTTTGACTGAACGGTTGATAGCTTCTTCTCTGATGCCCATACCTAATTTAACATAATATACATTATGCGCACCAACATAGAATCAGGCAGAATCCGGAGATTTGTAGACGTCATTGGCCTGGTCATAGATGGCCACGTTTGTGCGCATAACGATTGAAATGTCTTGCGGCCTTCACTGGGATTATCGGGCTCTCTGATAATTTATCTGATGGACCACATTCAAATGAAACGATTGATGTTGACTCTGGCTACATGCCTTTCTTTTCCCGTTTCCGCGCTGGCTGACAATATCGTTTGTCATGATGGCTGGAGTATTGAGCGACACGTAACCGGAAGTGCTGATAGTGGTTTTCTGAGTTACGTAAAAGATGCAGGTGTCATTAAACTATTCCATCGTGGCAAGCTGATTTCTGAAAAGCGCATTCAGGACATTCAGCAATCTGTATATCAGACCGGTGGAGCTCCGCTTGTTAACTACGAGTTTGATGTTGATAAAAACAGTTTCTATATCCTTGCTCTGGATATGAGCACTCAGGGTGTATCAGGCGGTGAGCCGGATATCAAACTTTGGGGTACTGATGTAATGGGAATTGATTGCATTTTACAGGGAAGTGCTGAATGAAAAACTTAATCACCCTTCCCTTATTGATATCAATCTCCAGTCTGATGTTTGCAAGTCAGGCAATGGCAATAACTTCATCACAGATGCAGATGAGAATCAGTGCTACCTGTGATTCATATGCGAACTTTGCCAGAATCGCTGATTCAGATGTTATTTATGGTGCATGTATCACTGGGGCAAAAGACTCCATGCAGCGCCGTAATTCCACCTGCGAGAAGAAAATAAAGAAATTTAATGAACAAGCGGAAACTCTAATTGGAATGAAGCGAGCTGAGTATATTGAGGTTGCACAAGCGTATCGTACTGGCTGCAATATTGGAAAGCGAAACTAGACAGGGATAACATAAATGAACACATCTTTTTTGACAAAGTATCTTTCAAAGTTATCACTCATCATAAATCTCGTGTTGACTGTGATGCTGTGGTTCTGGTGTATCGGAACCAGCAATCCCGACTTCTTTAACTTAATGCAAGCTTATACTTTTCTCCCCGCCGATACGATAAAGGTCGCAACAACCATTATCTTTGTCATATGGGTAATCAGAAGCATAACAGCATATGAAGCGAAGGTTATCCAGTTTACTCAAGCTGACCTTTTAAAACAAATTCTTTCAGAGCTCAAATCCTCAGAAAGAAGAAATAAAATGAATGAAATTGATAAGGCAAAAGATAGAAAAGTGAACTTCGATGATGTCGATATTTAAATAACCCCCCCCCATAACTAATGAGAGCCTTCAATAATATGGAGGCTCTTTTCATTTTGTGATTTATCTTTTGTCAGCTCAAGCCGTAATGTTTATTTTGGTTTATTCTTTGTAAACTCAAGCCGTATGGCTCTCCTGCGGAGGGCTTAATACTGGAACAATATTGAGAGAGATTAAGATAAGATTCAGGGGTAAGGATAAGTACAGAAAACCGATTAAGATAAAAGAGTAATAATAGATATATAAAGAGATTAACCCCGGTTGGCGATTTGGCGATGGTAGCATGGATATTTTAATCTGTATATAAATTATATTTATTTTTTATTTCTCCACCCTATCGGGTGAATATGGAGCAGCCCTACACCTGAGTACAATCCGTGTAATGCCCTGCGAGCCACTTTAGCAGTACTGGCAATGCAAATGCCTGC
>NZ_QFXN01000025.1:0-34659 GCF_003144775.1 Enterobacter sp. CGMCC 5087
GGGGTAATATGGCCCCATAACCACATACAGAGCGCCCGTGGTCACTATATATGCAAATCTAACACCACTGTATAAATACACAGTCCCGCAAATGCCTGACACTCCATACTTTACTCACTATTAAACACCCTTCCCACCCCTGCTTATCCGGCCTGTATCACCCTCAGGCTGCATTATCCCGTCATGCAGGGCATTTGTATGTGTCGTTTTAATGGCGTGGCACAGAGCTTCTGACGGATTGTCGCTGTACCTGTCACAATGTATCGCCTGAAGTTTTTATCATTTTTATTTTTTGAATGTCTTCTTTAATTTAATCCTGACCTCTGACCGCAGCACTGGCCTGACAGAAGTTAAAGGGAAAAAGCAGGACCCGCCCCGATTCTTTTTCTCCCTTTCATTCGTCACTCAGGACATGTCAGATGACTTACTTTCGTAATAAAAAATATCACCAGAACTACAGCCATAACACGTTATTTCCCGGAGCTGTATTTGATACAAGGCATAATGGTAAATGCACCGTTCTTGGTCGCTCAGAAGATAAAACAAGACGTGGCTATTATGTTGTACAATTCAAAGACAGTGGCATAGTTAAGGAAGCCTATGGCACACATATTAAATCAGGCTCAGTCTCGGATGATGCATTCCCGTCCTCAGAAGAAGAACGCATAACGCTACTGATGAAGCCCCGTTATTATAACGTGGGATATATCGGAAACGGAAAACATTCCACAATTGAGAACACCAGAAGCCACCAGAGAACAAGGAAATTCATTCTCTGGCATAACATGCTGGCAAGGTGCTACATGACGGTTAAAGGGAAGCAGTATTTTAAAGGTTATAAAGGTGTGGAGGTTTGTGAAAGATGGCATAACTTCCAGAACTTCTGCAATGACCTCCCTGCACTTCATGGTTATGCCCTGTGGGAAAATAATCCCGGAGAATATGAACTGGATAAGGACTATTCCCATCAACGAATTTACTCTCCCGATACTGTTTCATTTATCAGCACCTCTGATAATGCACATGAAGCCAGATTAAGGGCATCTGCAATGAGGATTCCCGGTGAGAGATATCATGAAATAAACAAGATGCGGGAAGAATTACTACAGGAGGCTGAAGATGTAATAAAGGAAAGCGGAATAAAATATGATGTTGTTCTTCATGGCAATATGCGGGTGATTGTTGCTGAAACCCCTTACGGAACGGTGGCATTCTACCCTCTGACGCATAAAATCCAGCGAAATGGTTACATGACTGAAGGTGATGCTTTGGTCTATGTTCGCTACCTCCGCTGGCTCAGGTGTCAATGGGAAGGCAGAAATCCCGGCATAGACTGCATTGCTGCAATCTCATGAAGATGCTATAAAGTACACGTAAAATTAATGATTTACTATCATCTGATAGTTCCGGGATGAAGGCTAAATGCCCGCACTTCGTGCAGTCATTTAACATGTTCAATACATTATGCGCATCAATATGGGATCAGAAGAAATCTGGTATTTTATGGGCATCGTCGTTTGTGGCGTTGGCCTGAATGCTAATGACCTCTGAGTGTGTCTTCTCACGTGCTGCTATCGTCAAGCTGATCATCTAACGAATGGCTGGCTTTTGCCAACGGCAAAAGCCGCAGGTTCGAAAGCAGTTGGTGATGAAATCAGTGAAGCGATGTTGTACCCCGTTGCTCACCGGCTAATAGCTAAATGTGATGCCATTTATCGTAAAGGTGCCGATATGGACATTGAGGTTGCCCGCAAATATGGCCTGAAGGTTTATACCGCACTTGAGAACATTCCTGAGGCTTAAGGCAGTCCGCCAGCCAGCCTGTGAGCACAGGCTGGCTATCAGAGAGTGTCACTCTCTGAGGTCAACACGACGGAGACTCCCTTTTCCGATACCGCGCGGATCCACTCCTTATCGGTATTGTCTTCCACGACGATGGTATTCACCGATGACACATCGCCAATGACAAACGAAGACGCTGTGTTAATCTTTTCCGGAGAAGCCAGCACAACCGTCTCCGCGGCTCTGCCGGAAAATGCACGTTTGATGCACGCTTCTTCGAAATCGCCGGTTGTCAGCCCCGCCTCAGGATGGATCCCGGTCACGCCCATAAAGAACAGATCTGCATGAATATTTTCGATGCCTTCGATGGCCGCTGCGCCGACCGCAACAATCGAGTGCTTATACAAGCGACCGCCAATCAGAATCACCTCGATGGACGGATGATCCACAAGCCCCAGGGCGATGCTCGGACTGTGCGTAACCACCGTGATGCGCAGATCAGGAGGGAAAAACGTAATCAGCTCCGAAGTTGTCGTGCCACCGTCAACGATCACCACCTGGCCTGATGAAATCAGCTGCGCACCTTTGCGGGCGACCCGTTTTTTCGCATCAATTTTCACGGATTGCCGTTCGGCAAAGGGAGCAATAGCAGAAGATGACGGCAGCGCGCCGCCGTGAACGCGCTGCAAACGCCCTGCTGCCGCCAGCTCGCGCAAATCACGCCTGATGGTGTCTTCAGAGACATCAAAGAACATGCTGAGCGCTTTTGACTGGACCTGGCCTTCGGTGCCGAGCTTTTCGAGGATCAATTGTTTTCGCTGACTGGTGAGCATCATGAATTCCTGATATTGCATGTTTTATCTTGAAGGTGCACGATAATGCTGTTTATGATAATTACTCTACGTAAGGAGGAACAAACGTGCAATCAAAACGTGCAGATGTGCGCATCATTGACAGTGAAACCCTGTCAGATAACTGGTACAACCTTAAAAAGTACACCTTCGACCTGCAGCGCCGTGACGGCGAATGGCAACGACAGCAACGAGAGGTCTACGACCGTGGCAACGGCGCGACTATTCTTCTCTACAACCGTGAGAAAAAAACGGTGATCCTGACCCGCCAGTTCCGCTTCCCTGTCTTTATCAACGGCCATGAGGACGATTTAATCGAAGCCGCGGCGGGACTGCTGGACAATATGGATCCCGAAAGCCGCATAAAAGCAGAGGCGGAAGAAGAGACAGGGTTTCAGGTTTCGAGCGTGCAGAAAATCTTTGAAGCCTATATGAGCCCGGGCTCCGTCACGGAAAAACTTTATTTTTATCTTGCCGAGTACCAGCCGCAAGACAGAACCGGCGCAGGCGGCGGGATCAAGGCTGAGGGAGAAGATATCGACGTGCTGGAAATGACGATCGAAGAGGCATTACGCGGCATTGAAACAGGCAAGATTGCCGACGGTAAAACCATCATGCTGCTTTATCATATTGCTCTTAAAGGCATTATGTAGACCGCGGGCTAAAATCCTGAATTTGAATCTGGGTCGGTACGCTTTTTGATTACTCAAATGTAAAGCGGAAAACCTCCTAAATTTTGCAGCCTACTATATTTAGTGAACTATTTCGGGATTTGACAAAATCTTCAAAAATTCGCCGAGTCATCTGCATTTGCCATTAGAAATGCCACACGTTGGCCAGGTTACCAGTTGAGGTAGCCTGTCTTATCTGTTGGCTGGATTAAAATGCGACTCGCTACAGATAACGAAGCATATTATACTTGCTCCTCCACTCGAACAGGAGGCAAGCAACTCACGTGAAGGATACATATTACAACGACATAGCGATCAATACGCTAATTCAGAGTGAGCTGGACGCGTTTTTTGAGGATTTCAAAGGGATCGTCTTCGCCTACGCCATTATGAACAAGAAAGATCCTTCACAGATGCGGATAATCAATAACAGCCCCGAGTGGTTTGATATCTACCTCGACAGGAAATATCAGTTCATTGACCCTGTTATCATTCGGGCTTTGCGCTGTGTTGAAGATTTTTTCTGGGAAAGTGATGTCATCCTGTCTGATGGTTATAACCTGACGCGCATTTTCAACGAAAGCGTCCAGTATGATATCTACCAGGGGCAGACGTTCCCTCTGCATGACTATCTGAATAATCTTGTCGTCTTATCCGTCATCAGTCCTAAGCATTCTGGTATTGATATAGAAAAATATCGGCCACAATTTCTACGCTTCCTTATTCAACTGCATCAGAAGACACTCAATCTCTATAGCCAGCATCAACAGAAAAAGAATGTTTTTCTGTCGCCACGTGAGAGACAAATCCTTAAATGGGTCAGCGCCGGGAAAACCTACGCAGAAATTTCTGTTATTTTGTCTATTGCTGAACGCACCGTTAAATTCCATATGGGGAATGTAATGAAAAAACTCGGTGTGAATAATGCCAGACACGCAATTAAACTTGGAACAGAACTACGATTACTGGACGACTAAGCCTCAGCCACTGGTTATAAATGGCGTAAATGCTCGAGCATTTCGCGAAGCCAGTGACTGGATTTGTCTTTGCTAATAATGTCTTCAATAATGCTGGTGCTGGCAGGCATATAAATATAGTAAATAGCCTCCCCTTTTTCAGAAACACCACGTTGAATAACTTCAACTTTCCAGTTCGCATGGCGAAATATGGCATACATACCACGACTGGCTACTGCGTACATTCCATGGTATTTTTGCTTTATGCAATACATATTCATTGCGAGAAACAATGCCTTACTGGCGGGCACTCTCTGCAGAGTTGAGGAGTCTCGTCTTTCTTTATCTAAAAATAAACGGCTAATTTCACAGCAGGGAACATCAGTCGGTAAAATAATGGTTTCGGCAAAATAATTGTGAAAAATTTCGCTTATCATTGTCGGATGCGTCGAGTTAATGAATCGCGCGCCGCATAACAACTCTCCCTCATACATACCCAACAAGTATGTCGTGTTTGGGTTGTCAAATTGATCCTTTTCCATATCTTCAACGCATTCAACTTTCCAGTCGAGTCGGTCCCGAAAGGTTTTTCTCCGGAGCCGGAAGAGTTCGTGGGCTAATGCTGACGGTAAATCATCGTAATCATGCAAAAAAAACTCAATAACAGAATTCATTGCTCTTATTCCTGATAATAACACCTGAAACTATTATCCCCTGTCTTTTAGGACAGCTTTCATTGTGCATGGTATTCCTTATACTTGAAAAGTACCCGGCCACTAAGTTCTCGTGAAACTCAGTGGCCAGGAGGTCAAAGACCTACGAAACACCAGGGATATATCCATTCATGATTATCTAATATTTATAGTTTCGGGTACAGAGCGTAAGAAGCACTTAGCCGATAAAATATTAAAAAACGATAATCATAAAATAATTACAATTAAAGTATTGCCCCTTAAGAATTTAAGGGGTAATATTTCCTTTTTCTTATTTTTTCCCTATTATCTCTGTTCTTACTGCTGTGCTACTCTTGCATAAGCATGCTAAACGGAGAACCAAAATGGCCGACTGGAATCCTTCTCTTTACCTGCAATACGGCGCGGAAAGAACGCGTCCTGCCGCAGAACTGCTCGCCAGAATTCCTCTGGATGAGGTCTCCACCATCGCTGATTTAGGTTGCGGGCCGGGAAACAGCACCGCGCTGTTGAAGCATCGCTGGCCTTCGGCGCACATTACCGGGGTCGACAACTCCCCTGCAATGCTCGAGGAAGCAAGAGCCGCATTGTCTGGCTGCCATTTTGTTGAGGCCGATATCCGCCAGTACAAGCCTGGCCAGCCGCTGAGCCTGATTTATGCCAACGCTTCGCTGCAATGGGTTCCTGACCACTACGATCTCCTTCCTCATCTCGTTTCTTTGCTCACGCTTAACGGCGTATTAGCGATCCAGATGCCTGACAACTGGCTTGAACCCACTCACGTAGCGATGCGTGAAGTGGCGCTGGAGCAAGACTACCCTGACCGCGGCCGTGAACCTCTCCCGGGTGTGCATGCCTATTACGACATCTTGTCGGAGGCGGGCTGTGACGTGGATATCTGGCGGACGACCTATTTCCATAAAATGAGCTCGTACCAGGCCATTATTGACTGGGTAAGCGCCACCGGCTTGCGTCCGTGGCTCCAGGAACTGAACGAGAGCGAGCAGAAACGTTTCCTGAAACGCTACCATGAACTGCTGGAAGAGCAGTATCCGCTCCAGGAAAATGGGCAGATACTGCTCGCTTTTCCGCGGCTATTTATCGTGGCGCAACGCCAACCCTGACGGGTTATGACCTGGCTTCTTTCAGCAGCTGCTGAATGATCTTTTCCTGCTGCGCATAATCTCCTTCGCCAAAGGCGGTATAGCGTAGCTGGCCTTTGGCATCGAAATAGTAATGCGCTGGCCAGTACTGGTTCCCGAAAGCGTTCCAGATTTGATAATTGTTATCCGTCACAACCCGATACGGCAGCTGCCATTTCTCCACCGCATTTTTTACCGACGAAAGCGGTTTTTCCCAGGGGTACTCCGGGGTGTGAACCCCGATGACCACCAGACCCTGAGACTGGTACTTTGTGGCCCAGTCTCGCACGTGGGGAAGCGTATGCTGGCAGTTAATACAATCCCACGTCCAGAAATCAATTAACACCACCTTCCCTCGCAGGGATTCAGACGTGACAGGGTCACCGTTAATCCACCCTGTCCCCCCGCTTAACGAAGGCAGCTGGCTGCTGGGCTCTGTCATCACGACCGGCCGGAGCTTCACCGGCGCGGCAGTGGGTTTCGCCAGCGTCAAAAGTGTTGTCTCAAGACGGTCCGCAACGCCGTTTGCTCCTTTCAGAAACGAAGTCATTCCTGTCGCGTTAAATACGACTGCCGCCAGCATCACCACGCCAGCCCCCTGCCGCAGCCTTTCCATCAGCGCCGATTTTGCTCTTAACGGCGCCATCAGCGTGCGGCCTCCTGAAACGAGCAGGCTCAGCATCAGTGCGCATCCGCTGCCGTAGGCCGCCAGCAGCGCGCCCGTCGTAATGGCCGAGTGGCCCGCGATATTAATGCTGAAAATGGCGCCCAGTATGGGACCGGCGCAGGGAGACCAGAGCAGCCCCACCGCGAGCCCGGCCAGAAAAGCCGATGCCAGACCGCGCGTTTGCCCGCTTCGGGTGTTCAGGACATTTCCCGCGCTGACGGCCGGACCCGCAATACGCTGGGCGAATGACGGAAAAATTAAGGCCAGCGCGGCCGTGGCCAGAATAACGAGGGCGATCCAGCGCCCGACGATGGTTGCCTCTGCTATCCACTCGCTGGCGACGGTGACGGCCATCGCCACCAGGGTGAACATCACGATCATCCCCGCGAGCAGAGCCAGAATATGTCGTCGCTGTCCCTGAAAACCGGCGAACAGGAGCGGAATAACCGGGAGAGTACATGGACTGAGCAGGCTTATCATCCCGCCCAGAAAAGCGATTACCAGAAACATAGAAACCTCACAATACAAGTCCTGCGACGCTGCAGTGAGGCTATTTCATCGTGCGGATGTGTTCAGGATATGTGTAAAAACGCAGGTTTTGTCTGGCTCTGTATCACCCAGGCCGGGAGATACAAAGCCGTACAATTAACGGCGCGGTAGCGTAATGGAGACATCCAGTCCGCCTCCGGCCCGGTTCGTCAGGTTGAGCTTTCCTTCAAGCTGAGCGGTGAGCTGCGCGGCAATCGCCAGTCCGAGTCCTGTTCCGCCGGTATCGCGGTTGCGCGAGGTTTCCACCCGGTAGAACGGCTGTAAAACCGCCTCAAGCTCGGCTTCAGGGATCCCCGGCCCGTCGTCCGTGATGTGGATAACCACCTCCCGGTCAGACGAATCATCGATGGCTATTACAGCGCGTTCGCCGAATTTGAGCGCGTTATCCAGCAGGTTAGTCATCACCCGGCGGAGCGCCTGCGGACGAGTAACGATCGGTAAGCGAGTATCGCTTGCCTGAAACTGCACGTTTTTACCGATGTCCTGATAATCGCAGGCGATGCTGTTGACCCAGGCGTTTAGCTCCAGCTTCAGCGAGCTCTCTTCCAGCGATTCTGATGACCGGGCATACGCAATCCCCTCCCGCACCAGACGCGTCATGTTATCAAGGTCGTTCAGAAGCTTGTCGCGAAGTTCTGGTTCCCCTGCTATTTCGACACGGAGCTTCATGCGGGTAATCGGGGTCTGGAGATCGTGAGAAATGGACGCCAGGATCTGCGCGCGCTCCCGGAGATAAGACTGAATGCGCGCCTGCATTGCGTTGAAGGCATGCGCTGCACGCTGCACCTCAAGCGGACCTTTCTCCGTCATTGGCGTGCTGGCCGCCGGATCCAGCGAATCCACCGCGCGGGTAAATTCTGAAAAAGGCCGCACCACCTGCCGCACGGCAATCCAGGCGCACGCAGCCAGCAGCAGCAGCTGCAGGATCAGCACTACGGGCAACCAGCTGGCGAACGGCGGCATGCGCGGGATCAGGTCAACGGTCAGCGGCGCGCCGTCGTGCAGCGTCAGATGCGCCTGGATGTGTGAAACGGCACCAGGGACGGCGGTGAAGCTGAGCGGGTACTGTGTCGCGAGCGTCGCTTTTAAGGTTCGGATGGCGTCCTGCGAACGCCTATCCGTCGGCGCGTTGCCGGGCTCTCCCGGCCCCAGAATATAGCGGTAGTTACCCCGTTCGAGGCGCGGAAGCCAGGCCGCGCGTTCGCTGGCCGGTAAGCGGTCTAAAATGGCGACGCTGGTTGCGACGTCGTTTTCCAGATTACCGAGCATCACCGTTCTGGCGCTGTGCATTCGTTCAATCATGACCAGCGTCAGGCTCAGGGCGTTGGCCAGCAGCAGGCCGGACAGCACGACGAGCAGCAAGCGGGCCAGCAGCGAGCGTGGCCAGAACCTCATTCGTTAGCCTCTTTGATGGTGACCGGCATCGTAAAAACGTAGCCTTCGCTGCGCACGGTCTTGATATAGGCGGGCGTGCGGGCATCTTCGTTCAGGCGCTGACGGACCCGGCTAACCAGCAGGTCGATAGAACGTTCAAACAGCTCGGCGTCTCGCCCCTGCGTCAGGTTGAGCAGCTGATCGCGGGACAGCACCCGCTGAGGATGGTCAAGGAAAACGCGCAGCAGGCGATACTCCGCCCCGCTGAGTGCGACGATCACCCCTTCCGGATCGATTAAGTGGCGGGCAACGGTATCGAGCTGCCATTCGCCGAACATCACCAGCCGCCCGGCTTCTGTCACCTGCAGATTGGGCGGCATCGTGCGAAAACGTCGTAAAATCGCTTTGATACGCGCCAGCAGTTCACGGGCGACAAACGGCTTCACCACGTAGTCATCCGCGCCCATCTCCAGACCCAGGATCCTGTCCGTCTCCTCATTGCGGGCCGTCAGCATCAGGATGGGCAGATCTTTATATTTCCCGACGCGTAGCTCTCGACACAGCGTAAGGCCGTCGTCGCCGGGCATCATGACATCCAGCACCACCAGGTCGATATGCTGTTTATCCAGCACGACGCGCATCTCTTTACCGTTGGCCGCGCCCGTCGCGCGATAGCCAGACTTACCGAGATAATCGACAATCAGTTCACGAATATCCCTGTCGTCATCGACGACAAGGATATGATCAATATGCTCCACCGAAATCTCCAGACCGAAGGTTAACGTACTGAAAATAGCACATTTCAGAGCTTGTCCGCGTCAACGACGGCCTTGACGAAATCCTGCGGATCTTCCTGAGGCGGATTGTGCCCCACGTTTGCCCCGAAGGTGCGGTGCTCATATTTACCGGTAAATTTACCCGCGTAGGCCTGCGGTGCCGGATGCGGCGCACCGTTATTCCCGCCTTCAATGGTGATTGTTGGAACGGTGATATTCGGCAGCGTAGCGAGTTTTTGCTCGTAGCTGTCGTATTTGCGCTCGCCTTTTTCCAGCCCTAAACGCCAGCGATAGTTGCTGAGCGTCACGGCGACGTGATCCGGGTTATCGAGGGATTTGGCGCTGGCGTTAAAAACAGCATCGCTAAATTTCCAGTCAGGCGAGGCCTGAGACCAGATTAAGCGCGCGAAGTCATGCGTGTTTTTGGCATAGCCCTCAGCACCGCGCGCGGTGGCGAAATAGAACTGATACCACCACTGCTGCTCCGCTTTTGGCGGCAGCGGCTGTTTGCCAATCTGCTGGCTGCTGATGAGATACCCGCTCACCGACACCAGTGACTTAACGCGCTCTGGCCACAGCGCCGCAACGATATCCGCCGTACGAGCGCCCCAGTCATATCCTGCAAATACCGCCTGCTTAATATTCAGGGCATCCATCAGGTTCACAATATCTTTCGCCATGGCTGAAGGCTGGCCGTTGCGCGGCGTTTTGGCTGACAGGAAGCGCGTGGTGCCGTAGCCGCGCAGAGACGGCACTATTACCCGATAGCCTTTTGCCGCCAGCGCGGGTGCAACCTCGGCGTAGCTGTGAATATCGTAGGGCCAGCCGTGCAGTAAAATTACCGGCTGGCCGTTTTTCGGGCCGATGTCGACATAACCGACGTTCAAATCGCCGGCGTTAATTTGCTGCGGACGATCGAAGGCTGCCGAGAAATTTGTGCCGGTGACTTCAGCCTGACAGGACATCACGGTGCCAAGCGAAACGGTCAGTGCGAGGGTTGAGTACGCGAATTTGCTAAACATGTTGGTATCTCCGGTTGAGTACAATTCACGGGGATATAACAACACGGCAATGTATAGCGGATATGTGCGAAAGCGGGTTTATTGCAAGCCTGTGTATGTATCCGGGACGCAGATACAGTGTGATACAAACACAGGCGTTGTCGTCTTAAAGGGAGAGGCGATAGCGGACGTAGTCGTCAGCCTCAACATATTTGTCATAGAGTTTACGCGCCGGGTTGTTCTCCCGGGTGACCCAGTACAGTTTTGACCACCCTTCGCGCTTGCCTTCCACAATCAGAGCATCAATAAGCGCCTTACCGGCTCCCGCCCCGCGGTCGTCGGCATCAACAAACAGATCTTCCAGGTAGCAGACGGGGGCCGTTGACCAGGTTCCTTCATGCAGAATGCACATCGCGAAACCGATGACCTTTTGGTCCTTCTCGACCACCCGGCAAAACATCCGGGAATGCTCTGAGAGCGCCCTTTCCCATGTCGATGCGGTGACGGATTCCTCGAGGTAGCAATCATAAAAATGGGTATAGCCATCCCAAAGCGGTCGCCATTGGGAGTAATCGCCTTCGCATAGAGGTCTTACCGTGACAGCCATGTGTTCCTCACATTACAAATCGATCGCCATTTCGAAACAGCGTAAATCAGCCCCCGCCATACGCGAGTGATGATAGGTTTCGCTCAGCGTCACAAACCCCAGTTTCTGATAAAACGACTGGGCGTTAGGCGTTGCATCCAGCCTCAGGCGGGCTATCCCCCGGCTGCGGGCCTCATTTTTTAGCGCCTCGATAATCCGGGTCGCCATGCCTTTACCGGATGCAGCGGGCAAGGTGAATATCGCCTCCAGACAGTGGGTATCCAGATCCAGATAGCCGGTTGCCGCAATATCACCCTTTTCATCTTCCACCACGTAAAAAGGGTATTCAATGACCATCTGCCGATAGCGTTCTGGCATGAGATCCGGCGTCCAGCGCGCAATGACGTCGGCGCCGTAGCTGGTTTTACAGCCGTGACGAATCGCCTGATTGCGAATATTCCAGAGTATTTCGGTTTCCTGCGGGTTTGCCCGTCTTAATGCCATGATGACCTCTGCAATTCTTAGTAGTATGGGAAAAGAGCTCACTGGGATAGAGTGCCGTTAAGATGAAAATACCAGAATGCAAACAAAAGCATAACGCTTAAATATGGAGATCCGCGGATGACGATACCGACGCTCACGACAGAACGTGTACTGCTAAAACCGCTGGTTGCCGAAGATGCGCCTCAGATACAAAAGCTTTATCCGCGTTGGGAGATTGTCCGCTATATGGTCTCTTCCGTGCCATGGCCCTACCCGGATAACGGCGCGGAAAACTATGTCAACAACGTGGCGCTGCCGGATATGGCAAAAGGGATCGCCTGGTTCTGGAGCATCCGCCGTCGCGAGGTGCCGGATGAGTTGATGGGTATTATCTGTTTGTATGACGTTGAAGATAACAACCGTGGATTCTGGTTGGCCCCGGAGTTTCAGGGCCAGGGATACATGCGCGAGGCCAGCATTGCCGCGACGGATTACTGGTTCAATACCCTAAACAAACCCGTATTGCGCGCGCCGAAAGCCGCCGCCAACAGCCGCTCCCGGCGTATTTCAGACAGTAGCGGCATGCGGCTTATCAGAACGGAACAAAAAGCCTACGTCAGCGGCATGCTGGATTCTGAACTGTGGGAAATCACCCGCGACGAGTGGAACGCCCGTCAGGTCAGCTGATAATGCTTATCCGGCATCAGCCTTTCCGGAATGTTCTCTTCATCGTTCATCTGCAGCAGATCGCGTTCCATCATGTTGCAGATGGCGTCCAGGGGCAGATCGTTATCTTCTGTGCCGAACGGGTCTTCCAGCTCTTCCGCCAGGGTGTCCAGCGAGATAAAGGTGTAGGAGATCAGCGCCGAGACAAACGGCGTCATGTAGTGCAGATCCACAACCAGCGCGAACGGCAGCATGATGCAGAACAGATACACCGTGCGGTGCAAAATCAGCGTATAGGCAAACGGCACAGGCGTTGTCGCAATGCGCTCGCAGCCGGAAAGGACGATGGACATATCGTTCAGACGGTTGTTCAGGCTGTGGAACAGGATGTCTGAAAGCTGGCCGTTTCGCCGCCGCACGGCCAGCCACTCCCCCATGATCAGTAAAATACGGTTCGCCGGCGAGTTGGCGCTCATCACGTGGCGTAAATCATCCGGAGCAAGATAGCGAGAGAGTTGTTCGGCGTTCAGGTCCCGGCGCAGGGTCATACGCAGGCAGTTGGCAAAAGCTATCTGCAGGCGGACAAATTCGCCCAGATGCTTATCGTCAGGCAAGGTGTTTTTTACCTCGCGAAACAGCGAGCGTGCCGCTATCATCAACTGCCCCCACAGCAGGCGAGCCTCAACGTAGCGTGAATAACAGGCGTTGTTTCTGAAACCGAGAAAGATAGCGATCGCCACGCCGAGAATGCTAAATGGCGCCACGGTAAATTTGATGCCCAGCGAGGTATACCACGGCAGCATCAGGATAACGGCGATAGAAAGCAGGAAGTTGAGCAGCAGTCGGGTGTAGATTTTGGGAAGTACCGAACCGTGCCAGACAAAAATCAGTTGTAGCCAGTGCTGTTTAGGACGAACAATCATAGTGAGTTTCAGGAAGGAAAAGAGCGTGGCTATTAAACGTGATCTCCCTCACCGTTGCAAGCATGTTAACGGAGCATTGAATTTTATGACCTGCTTAGCGATAAGCGCACGGTGCTGCATGTGGTTTTAAAAAAAGAGCAAATAGTATGTTGTAACTAAATTAAGATGTAATTAAACCCGGCCGAAGCCGGGTGACGTCATTAGCACAGGGGTTTCACCGCTGCGCGCATTCCCTTCAGGAGAATGGCGTCAAGATCCAGGGTGACCTGGTCGACAAGTCCGGAGACCTGCGTGAGATCCTGTTCCCAGTGCTCGCTCACGCTCAGTACGGCCTGCACCAGCTCACGGGTGCTCAACTGCCGATCGCGATGCTGTGCCCACAGCTGTTGATAACGTTCCAGCCAGAATGCATCATCCTGCACCGGATAGTTCTCCCCGTTACGCTCCCCGCGATAAAACGCTATCAATGCAGCCAGCGCAAACGTCAGACGCGCGGGCAGTTGTCCGCTTGCCTTCTGCCCTGCCAGCAGCTGCGGCAGGATGCGGGTGCGGTATTTGGTCATGCCGTTGAGCGCGATGGAGAGCAGCTGGTGTCTGATGTAAGGGTTGCGAAAACGCCCAGTTACCGCGCTGGCGAAAGATTCCAGCTCGTCACGCGGCAGATCGAGGACAGGAATAATCTCCTGATAAATCGCTTTTTCGACGAACGCGCAGATCTCTGCATCATTCATCGCCTCGCCCACCGTATCCAGCCCGGCCTGGAATGCCACCGGCACCAGCGCGGTGTGTGCGCCGTTCAGGATAGCGACTTTGCGCTCTTTGTAGGGCCGGATGTCGTCGACAATCAGCACGTTTAACGGATACTTATCCAGACGGAGTTCCTGAGCAAGGGATGCCGGCCCCTGGATAACGAACAGATAGAAATGTTCAGCCGTATCCAGGAACCCATCGTGATAACCCAGCTCAGCCTCCAGCGTGGCCGCTTCGTCGCGCGGGTATCCGGTCACGATACGGTCGACCAGCGTAGAGCAGAAGCTGTTGGCGTCATTTAGCCACTGAATAAAGGCCGCAGGCAGCGCCCACTCCCGGGCATAGCGCAGGACAAGTTCATGCAGCGCAGCGCCGTTGTAGTCAATCAGCTCGCACGGAATGATGATCCAGCCTTTATCCGCTGCACCATTGAAGTGGCTAAAGCGCTCAAACAGCAGTCGAGTTAGCTTCGCCGGGTAGCTCACCGCAGGGGCATCGTCGAATCTGTCCCCCGCGTGGTAGCTGATACCCGCCTCGGTGGTGTTCGAGAAAACAAAACGCATGTCCGGATTGTGCGCCTGTTTCAGGAACGCATCATACTGGCCGTAGACGTCGATCTCCCGGTTAACCGAGCGGATTAGACGGCTCTCGCTCATCGCTTCGCCCTGCCCGTTCAGGCCGCGAATGATAGTGGTATAGAGACCATCCTGAGTGTTCAGCGACGGCGGGAAGTCGCTCTGAATAGGACGAACGATAACCACACCGGCGTTAAGATCGGTATGTTCATTTAGCAGGTCAATTTGCCAGTCGACAAACGCACGCAGGAAGTTGCCTTCACCAAACTGAATAATGCGTTCCGGGTATTGAGCACCGGGAAAATCACGACGGTTGAGCGTGTTCACAAGAGGGTTCCTTTTATGATTAGTCATACAGCCTGATAAGATTGGTACGATAACTTATCAAAACTTAACGACCAGAAACCCTGTTTTGATCAATCCACGGTGTAGTTGTACAAAATAATCATAAGAACTTATAGAACACGGAGGTGGCCGTCATGGCGCCGTCCGGCATCAGGGCATAGCGCGGGATCTCCCCCACCTTTTGCCAGCCGGCGCGCTGGTAGAACGTCTCGGCGCCGCTGCCGGTGGAGGTATCGAGCACCAGAACCGAAATATCTCTGGCCCGCGCCTCCGCTTCAAGCGCTTCCATCAAGGCCATCGCGGCACCTTTCCGGCGCGCTTTCTCGTGAACCAGCAGCTTCGCCACATCGGCTCGATGCGGCTGGTTTTCCGGCTGGTCGACGATCAGCTGCACCGTTCCGATGACGCCGTCCTGCGGGTCGATACTGGCCAGCACGAGGCGCTCGTTGCGCCCTACGCTTTCAGCGATGCCGCGCCAGAACGAACGAGCCTTATCCAGACTAAAGGGAAGCATAAAGCTGACGGATGCCCCGCCGCTCACACAGTTTTCGAGGATCGCGGCCAGCGCATCAAGATGGGTGAGAATGTCGTCTCGGGTGAGGTTTTTAATTTGCAGTGAGGTATTCATTGTTTTTCCTTACGTTGAATACCGTCACTCTGCATTTAACATCTTCTTAACGCAAACGAATCGGACATACGCTTTTGTTATGTTACCGGGCGCGCTGGCGCTGCTGTTTCATGGCATACATCTTTTCATCGGCATCTTTTAACCACTGCTGCAGGTCGTTGCCGTTATGATCGAATTCACTGAGCCCCCATGAGAAATGGAGAGACCAGGGATGTAGCCTGCGGGCGTTATAGTTTTCTACCTGCTCGGCAAGATACTGCATGGCAATCCAGGCGCCCTGCTCATCCGTATCCGCGAACAGCACGGCGAACTCGTCCCCGCCAAAACGCACCAGCAGATCCGCCTCACGGAAAGAGGCGCGCATCAGCTGCGCCATCGCTTTCAGCGCCTTATCCCCCTCTTCATGCCCGAAGCGATCGTTAATTTCCTTAAAGCGATCCAAATCCAGCCAGCCGAGCGTGAGCGGCTCAGCGCGACGTCGGGCAACGGAAAGCGTGAACCGCACGAGCTGATTAAAGCCCCGACGGTTGAATAACCCGGTTAATTCATCCGTGGTCGCCGCGCTGATGGCAGCAAATTCATCCTCTGCCAGCGCGCCAAGGTCCCCCAGCACGGCGAGGTCGGCGGCAGAAAACTCGCGGGGAGCGTAATCAATCAGGCACAGCGAGCCAACGCTTGCGCCGTCGCGCAGGCGCAGCGGGAAGCCCGCGTAAAACCGCACGCGAGGCTCACCGGCCACCAGCGGGTTATCCGCAAAGCGATCGTCCTGAAGCATATCCCCCACCACCAGCGGCGCTTCGGTGAGGATCGTATGCCCGCAAAATGAGATATTACGCGGAACGCTTCCGGGTGCCTGACCGTCGGCCGACTTAACGATCAGCGAATGCTCATCAATGAGATTGACCATCGCCAGCGGCACCTGGAAGAAGCGTTTTGCCAGACGCGTTAAGCGGTCAAACGCCGGGGAGCTGTCGATCTCAAGCAGACCTGATTCTCGTAGCGAGTTGAGTCTGTCTGTTTCATTTTCAGGGGTTGCAGGTGCTTTCATAATGTCTCCTGACGTAAAGCGTTACTAAAAGCGTAGCTTAAACAGAGACATTGTCAGTGTTCTGACGTCCCGTTAAGCCGCTTACTATTCACGTCAATGCCTTATGACGATTAACGCAGCTATGTTTCACTCCCGGAGGGCGCGGCAATCTGCTCGTCCGCCACCCGGGCGCTGGTACGGTTTCGACCCGCTTTTTTGGAACGATAGAGATGATCGTCCGCTTCGGCCATGAGCTTGTTGAAGACCTCGGTCAGCTGCCAGGACTCAGCCTTTCCGCTGCCGAGGCCAATGCTGACCGTCAGATAGAGCGTCTGGTGACGCCATGTGAAAGGATGACTGGCAACGGTGGATCGTATACGTTCAGCCAGTTCAAAACCATGCCGCGCGTCGCCTGAATTGACCACCACGGCGAACTCTTCCCCACCCATGCGCGCCACCATGCCGTCTTCACCGACGACCTGCTGAACCTGTCGGGCAAACGACGCCAGCACGCGATCTCCGCACTCGTGGCCGTAGTTATCATTAATGCTCTTGAAATAATCAATATCCAGCAGCATGACGGTCAGAAAACGCGTATGCCGGTGCGTCTCTTCATGCTTTAACGCCTCATAAAGCCCGGAACGCGAGTAGACGTGCGTTAAAAAGTCATAATCCGCCCTCAGTGAAACCTGGCGGATCAGGGAATTAATCGCCGCCATGCTGACGGAAACCATCACCGGACAGATCGCCATCGTGGCGATCCCCAGCCGGGCTGAAAACATCATTGGCGTCGTAAACGGCGTCGCCACGGCAATATTAATAATCGAGTTGGCGACCAGAATGATTTCAGTGGCGCCCGTGACAAACGTCAGCAGACAGGTCGCAGGCAATGAGTAGCGAACCGCACACCAGATAAGCGCAGGCAGAGGAAACGAGAGGCTCCCCGCTCCGCCAATCACCACCGACGCGATCACCGAGACGATCAGCGCAATTACCGGCAGCAGCTGCTCCAGACGTAACCTGAATTCGCGCACGGGCATGCCTATCGTGAGCATACAGGGCACAACAAGCACGCCGGTTGAGAACTGCTCGCTAAACCAGTCGGCAAACAGCGGCCAGAAGGTATGACTGTCAATCCCGACCGACCCTACCGCGCCGAGCAAGGCGCAAAGCAGCGCGGCAATCAGACAGTAGTTAAACAGGCGTAATGCGTTAAGCGGATCGGGAGTTTTCTTCATCAGCCGCTTGTCGCGCTGAACCAGCACGGCGACGACGACGATAAAGATCATGTTTGACAGGTTGATCGTCACTGAGGCCAACCCCCAGTTGGTCGTTACCGCGTCGTACAACAGCATCGCGACATAACATACCGCATAGTAATGCAGGCGATTCAGATAAACATAGCGGGCGAAGATCCCTGCCATGACGCCGTTCAGCGGCCAGAACAGCGACAGGGCTTCAATGAGCCGTAATTCCGCGCCCACAAAATAGAATAAGGTTGTAAGGATGAAGATCGTCGCTGCATTTCGCAGCGGCGTGTCAACCTGGAACGGCCTGATAGCGGTAAGAGCAGAACGCATTAAATATCATTCCATATGAGAGCTTATGGCAATTATTGCGGTCGTCAGCATGATCGGGACTAACTTGGGATGCATCTATAACACAAATACCACGGGAGTATAACTCGTCAAATTTAGGCGTTCATCTGCAGCACCAGCCAGTGGTGGATGACGCTGACGATATAATTTTGTTGCTGCGCCGTGAGCGTTACGCCCTGTGGAATGTTATGCCATTTTGCCAGACAGCCCCGGCAACAGGTAGCGGTGGCATGCTGGGCGATAAATACCGGGTGACCGCGCATGGGCGTCTGTTTACCGTCGTTGGCGGGGTGCGCGGGCGCAAGGCGCTTTTCGACAAAATCCGCGGCGTGCCGATCAATGGTTTCGGGGCCTTTGTCCCAGCAGTACTGTCTTTCCTTATCGCCTAAGCGAAAGCGCGAGCGAAATGTCGATCGCGCCAGGCGGGAAAAGAGAGGATCCAGATCGGACATCAGTATACGGAACGTCCCAGGCGCTGGGTCAGTTTCTCCAGAACCGCCACGCCGGCAAGCGAGTTTCCCGTTTCATCCAGTTCCGGGCTCCAGACGGCTATCGCCATTTCATGCGGCACAATCGCCACGACCCCGCCGCCGACGCCCGATTTAGCAGGAAGCCCAACGCGCCAGGCAAACTCACCGGCGTTTTGATACATCCCGCTGGTGGCCATCAGCGCGTTAACCTGCCGGGCCTGAAGCGGAGAAACCACCTCCTGATCGAGATGCGGCGCGTGCCCCTGGTGCGCAAGGAACAGGAACGTCTGGGCCAGCTCAACGCAGCTCATTTTCAGGGCGCAGTAATGGAAGTAGTTTTGCAGCACGGTCGCCACGTCATTATGGAAATTACCGAAGGATTTCATCAGCCATGCGATAGCCGCGTTACGGGCGGAGTGTTCAAACTCCGAGCGTGCCACCACCGCATCATAGGCAATATCGTCAACGCCCGAGAGCTGGCGAACAATCTCCAGCATTCGCTGACGCGGCGCGCTGAGGCGGCTTTGCAGCATATCGCAGACCACCAGCGCCCCGGCATTGATAAAGGGATTTCGCGGTTTACCCTGTTCAATCTCGAGCTGAAGCAGCGAGTTAAAAGGCTGGCCGGAAGGATCTTTACCCACGCGCTGCCAGATCTCTTCTTCTTCATACTGGCGCATCGCCGCAACCAGGCTCAGCACTTTCGAGATGGACTGAATGGAGAAACGCTCAGTCGCATCGCCTGCCTGGTATCGCTGTCCGTCGATGGTACAGATAGCAATCCCCAGCTTATTCCCGCTCACCGAGGCAAGGGCCGGAATATAGTCGGCAACCTTCCCCTTTCCAATTAACGGACGAACCTGCGCCAGAATCTCGTCCAACATCTCATTATGGATGACCGCAGCCACACTTTGCTCCTTGCCCTCAGGCTAAAACGGGCTGCGAGTATAACAGAGGCTTATGTATTGCGTCAGGCGCTAAGACGAAAACGCGAAACGGCCTGCAATAAAAGATCGGATTGCTTTTGCAGCCGCTCAGAGGCATCCGAGGCGTCTGAGACCAGCAGGTCCGTCTGACGGGAGACCTGATTCAGCGCCTGAAGCTGGCGCGTCATCTGGTGAATACTCTCTCCCTGACTGAGCGTGGCGGTGGAGATCTCATTCAGCAAACTGCTTAAATTGCCCACCAGACCGGTGACCTGCTGCAGATTCTCTTCCATCAGGCTAACGGCGCGGGAACCGTCTTCAATGCCCTGCAGCGAGCGGTTAATAAGCTCCTGAATGGTCTGCGTCGAGTGGCTGCTTTTTCTGGCCAAAAGCCCGACTTCCCGGGCGACGACGGCAAAGCCGCGCCCCTGGTTTCCGGCATGGGCCGCCTCGATGGCCGCATTCAGCGCCAGGATGTTGGTCTGAAACGCCACGCTGTCGATCATCGCCACGATCCCGCGCATCTCAGAAGATCGGTCGACGATCGCCTGCATAGACGCATTCACGGTAGACATCATTCGGTCGCCGCCCACGGCCGCCTGCCGCGCCTCATCGGCCCGCGAGCTGGCGAGCCTGGCATAGCCGGTATTCCCTTCTACATGGCTTTCCAGCGCCGCGATATGTGCCGTCACATCCTCAAGCTCTTTCGCCTGGCGCGCTGACTGCTGATACAGCTTCTGGTTACCCTGCGCAAGGGAGTCAATGTTCTCCACCATCGTTGCGGTGGCATGGCTGACCTGCGTCACCAGCTGCTGCAGACCGTGCTGCATAGTCGCAATGCTGTCGCTAAGCTGACCTATCTCCCGGTTAAAGCGCATGACGTTCGGCGGGGTGCCGGAGAGATCCCCTGCCGCCAGCCGGTTAATATGCGCTATCAACCGACGCAGCGGCGTAATCACCCATCTGGACATGCCGAACCAGACGACAGCCGCGATGGCAAGCAACAGCACCGGCGCAAACAGGA
This sequence comes from Enterobacter sp. CGMCC 5087, assembly GCF_003144775.1. NCBI lineage: Bacteria > Pseudomonadati > Pseudomonadota > Gammaproteobacteria > Enterobacterales > Enterobacteriaceae > Enterobacter > Enterobacter sp. CGMCC 5087. The sequence goes on from NZ_QFXN01000025.1 coordinate 20,463, forward strand.
ACAACGTTTGCAGGCCGGAGAGCTGCGCCATTAAGCTCTGACGCCCCTGCATGGCCTGCTTCTCGCTTGCCTGCTGATAGCGCGCATAGTTGTCGTTAAAATCAGACTGAAACGCCTGAGCCGGTACGGCAAAAAACGCGTCGATGGTGTTGGTCTTAATCAAACCTTCAGCCTGCTCGTTGATCGCGCCGTAAAAAAGCTGATAGCTGTTCACCAGGGCGTCGTCTTTCGGCGGATTCAGCGCCAGCCAGGCCTTCCACGCCTGCTGAGAAACCGCCAGCGCCTTTTGCGCATCGTCCATCAGGCTGTGCCAGCTTCCGTCGGAGCCGGTCTCTTTATCCTGCATAAACCAGACGCCGGACCGGTTAAGCAGGTCGCTTGCCGCCAGCAGGGAAACACGGGCCAGATCCAGCTTGCTCTGCTGCTGCCAGGCGAGAAGGTTTTGCTGCTCGTTGCGCTGGGCGTCGTTCAGGGAGGCGTTAAGCAGGAATGAGGAGGAGAGCTGCAGCGCGGAGAAAAGGCCGATAATGCAAAAGATACCCGTCAGCAGGCCAAAGTGACGAGGGGTAAGACGCTGCGCAATACGGCGAAAAATTTGCGTTAGGTTCATAATTAGCTTCATTTACAATGCGTTAGACGCGAGCGAGTCTACGAAATGAAAATGACAGAACCATTGCAGATAAATGACAACGGCCCTCGTGATGAGGGCCGAAATCACAGGCGGACGATAAATTACACGCGATCCTTCCAGACCGTCTGCACGTTGCAGAACTCGTGCAGCCCAAAGTGGGAAAGCTCGCGGCCAAAGCCGCTTTTCTTCACGCCGCCGAAGGCCACGCGCGCGTCGCTGGCGCTAAAGCCATTTATAAACACCCCGCCGCACTCCAGTTCGCGGGAGAATTTATCCGCCAGCGCTGCATCAGCGGTGAAGACGGTGGCGGAAAGGCCAAAGTCGCTGTCGTTGGCAAGCGTCAGGGCGTGCTCCGCGTCTTTTGCTACCGTAACGGCCGCGACCGGACCAAACAGTTCCTGGCGGAACGCCGTCATCGACGGGGTGACGTTGGTCAGCACGGTTGGCGCGTAGTAATTGCCCTCTCCGCTGATTTTCTCTCCGCCCAGCAGCAGCGTTGCCCCTTCGCCCAGGGTGGCCTGCACCTGCTGATGCAGCTCATCGCGCAGGTCAAAACGCGCCATCGGACCCAGGTAGTTCTCTTCTTCTTCCGGCGCGCCCATCTTTAACGCGGCGACGGCGTCGACGAAGCGGCGGGTAAAGGTCTCTGCGATACCCTCCTCGACGATAAAACGTTTCGCCGCCGCGCACACCTGTCCGGTATTCTGATAGCGACCCGCCACCGCCGCCTTCACGGCAAGATCCAGGTCGGCATCGTTGAGCACGATAAACGGGTCGGAGCCACCCAGCTCAAGAACGCATTTTTTCAGCGCGGCTCCTGCCTGCGCGCCAATGGCCGCACCGGCACGCACGCTGCCGGTGACGGTCACCGCCGCAATACGGCGATCGTTAATCGCCTGGCTTACGCCGTCATTGGTGGCGTTCATCCAGCCGAATACGCCTTCAGGGAAACCGGCATCCGCAAAGATCTGCCCAATAAGATCCGCAGAGCCGAGCACGTTTGGGGCATGCTTAAGCAGATAGCTGTTACCTGCCAGCAGGATCGGCACCGCGCCGCGCAGCACCTGCCAGAGCGGGAAGTTCCAGGGCATTACCGCGAGAATCGGCCCCAGCGGACGGTATTCAATGACCGCGTTGTGGTTTTCCACCAGCGTGGGTTCCGCACGCAGCATCGCCGGGCCATGCTCGGCATACCAGTCGCACAGACCGGCGGATTTTGCCACTTCCGCCCGCGCCTGCAGGATGGGTTTCCCCATTTCACGGGAGATGGTCTGCGCCATCTCTTCTGCGCGGTTTCGCAGCGCTGCGCCGAGATCCCGCAGCTTCTGCGCCCGATGGGATACGCTTTCGCGTCGCCACTGGCGATACCCCGCGTCAGACTGAGAAATCGCTCGTTCAACCTCTTCCGGCGTAGCCCATGCGAAGGCACCGAGGGTTTCCCCCGTTGCCGGGTTAACGGACAGGGCATGTGTAGCAGATGAATATTTCATGATGTTCTCCACGCATTTCGGTTGATTGATTGTGGCTCACTCTGCTATTTCTTAAAAATGAATAATACTAACCACCTTATTCACGAAACGAGAATGCTATGGACTTAACCCAGCTTGAAATGTTTAACGCCGTCGCGCTGACGGGCAGCATCACCCAGGCGGCGCAGAAGGTGCATCGCGTGCCGTCCAACCTGACGACCCGCATCCGCCAGCTGGAAGCGGATCTTGGCGTTGAGCTGTTTATTCGTGAGAACCAGCGTTTGCGTTTATCCCCCGCCGGGCATAACTTCCTGCGCTACAGCAGGCAGATCCTCGCCCTGGTGGATGAAGCACGCATGGTGGTCGCGGGTGATGAGCCGCAGGGGTTATTTGCCCTCGGCGCGCTGGAAAGCACCGCCGCGGTGCGCATTCCCGAAACGCTGGCGCAGTTTAACCAGCGCTATCCGCGCATCCAGTTTGCCCTTTCTACCGGGCCATCCGGGACGATGATTGATGGCGTACTGGAGGGAACCCTCAGCGCCGCCTTTGTCGACGGGCCGCTGTCGCACCCGGAGCTGGAGGGCATGCCGGTCTACCGGGAAGAGATGATGTTGGTCACGCCTGCCGGTCACGCCGAGGTCGCCCGCGCTACGCAGGTCAGCGGCAGCGACGTTTACGCCTTTCGCGCGAACTGCTCGTACCGTCGACATCTGGAAAGCTGGTTTCATGCAGACAGAACCACGCCCGGCCGCATTCATGAGATGGAGTCCTATCACGGCATGCTCGCCTGCGTCATTGCGGGCGCGGGCATCGCGCTGATGCCGCGCTCGATGCTGGAGAGTATGCCGGGACATCATCAGGTTGAAGCCTGGCCGCTGGCGGAAAACTGGCGCTGGCTTACAACCTGGCTGGTGTGGCGGCGCGGAGCGATGACCCGCCAGCTGGAAGCCTTTATAGCGCTGCTAAACGAACGTCTTCAACCAGCGCCTTCTCCATAAACAGGCTGAGCGGATCGTCAGCGTACGGAGCAAATGCCGGACGCAAATCGTACCCGCACTGCTCGTACAGACGAACCGCAGCGCGCTGTTTGATGCCCGTCTCCAGCCTTACCGTGTGGCAATGGCGGCTCAGGGCCTCATCTTCCAGGGCGGCCAGCAGCGTCTCGCCGAGATGTTGCCCGCGATGGGCCGGATCGATATAGACCCGCTTCATCTCCCCCGTTCCGTCGCCGTTGAGCACGATGGCTCCGCAGCCTACGGCATGAAGCTGCTGGTCACGAATAACCATCAGGATCAGCGAGGCTTCCGGCAGCGCAGACAGGTCGAGCAGATGATTGCTTTCGGCGGGATAGAGTTCGCTCTGATAACGGTCAAGCGCCGCGATCAGCGTGAGAATGTCCGGATGACGTGCAGATTCAGAGGTAATGGAATACATGGCAGGCTCCTTGCTGTTTTTATATCAACATAGCTCAGGCCTGCCGGGGTGGTTCATAGTATTAACTTATAGCGCGTCTCTCAGCTAGCGCAGGAAAATTCGCCCTTTCAGATACAGCGTAGCCTGGCCGCCAATCAGCACGCGGTCGCCCTTCAGCTCGCAGCGCAGATCCCCGCCACGGTATGACACCTGGCGGGCATTGAGTGACGTTTTGCCCAGTATTTCACTCCAGTAAGGGATCAGCATGCTGTGGGCGGATCCGGTGACCGGATCCTCCGGCACCCCTTCGCCAGGGCAGAAGAAGCGGCTGACGAAGTCATATTCTTCTCCCGGCGCCGTCACGCAGACCATTTTATCCAGCGGAAGCATGGCTCCGATATCCGGCGTTAACGCTTCCACCTGCTGCTGGCTCTCCAGCACCACCATGTAATCGCGTCCGACGCGCACCTCTTTTGCCTCCGTGATGCCCAGCGCGCTAAACAGCACTTCAGGTGGGTTCTCGACGATTTCCGTCGACCACGCGGGGAAGTTCAGCGTCAGCCAGTCGCCGCTGCGTTTGACGGTCAGCTCGCCGACAAAGCGGGTGGTGAAGGTGATTTCGGTATGCGGATAATCAAGGTATTCGAAAATGACGTGCGATGCAGCAAGCGTAGCGTGACCGCAGAGGTTAATTTCATCCAGCGTGGTGAACCAGCGCAGCTCAAACCCGCCGTCAGTACGCACAAAAAAGGCGGTCTCAGACTGGTTATGCTGCTGCGCCATTTTGAGCAGCGTTTCGTCCGGCAGCCACTCTTCCAGAGGACATACCGCAGCGGCGTTGCCTCCAAAGGTTTTATCGCTGAACGCATCTACCAGATAAAAATCAATCTCCTGCATTGTCTTACCGCCTGTTTTTATTGTGTTGTTCTTTTATATTCAATGAAAATGGCGTTCCCGGCTACCGCTTTCATAAGGTAAATATTGAGATCTGCATCACATAATGGTTGAGTTTTCGCCGTTCGACGTTTTAAGATCGTCTCCTCTTCTTTTCAGCAACGAATCTCCGACATCCCTATGACAACGAACACAGTTTCCCGCAGGGTTGCGTGGCTACGCGTGGTCACGCTGGCCATTGCCGCGTTTATTTTTAACACCACAGAATTTGTTCCGGTTGGGCTGTTGTCTGACATCGCTGAAAGTTTCCAGATGGAAACGGCTCAGGTGGGCATAATGTTGACCATCTACGCCTGGGTAGTGGCGCTGATGTCCTTGCCGTTTATGCTTTTGACCAGCCAGATCGAGCGGCGCAGGCTGCTGATCGGTCTGTTTGTGCTGTTCATCTCCAGCCATGTCCTGTCGTTTATGGCGTGGAATTTTACGGTGCTGGTCATTAGCCGAATCGGCATTGCCTTTGCCCATGCGGTGTTCTGGTCGATCACCGCGTCGCTGGCGATTCGTCTCGCTCCGGCAGGGAAACGCGCCCAGGCGCTGAGCCTGATTGCCACCGGTACCGCACTGGCGATGGTGCTGGGTCTGCCGATTGGCCGCATCGTAGGGCAATACTTCGGCTGGCGTACGACCTTCTTCGCCATTGGTATGGGCGCGCTGGTTACGCTGGTATGCCTGATTAAGCTGCTCCCCGCGCTCCCGAGCGAACATTCCGGCTCGCTGAAAAGCCTGCCGCTGCTGATGCGTCGCCCGGCGCTACTGGGTATCTACCTGCTTACCGTCATTGTGGTGACGGCCCATTACACGGCGTACAGCTACATTGAACCCTTTGTTCAGGTGGTGGCGGGCTTTAGCGCCAACTTTGCCACCGTCCTGCTGTTGATCCTCGGCGGAGCGGGCATTATTGGCAGCGTGCTGTTCGGTAAGCTGGGTAACCGGCATGCGTCGACGCTGGTGAGCTGCGCTATCGGTCTGCTGCTGGCCTGCCTGCTGCTGTTGATGCCTGCCGCAGGCAGTGAAAGCCATCTGGCGATCCTCAGCCTGTTCTGGGGCGTGGCGATCATGATTATTGGTCTGGGCATGCAGGTGAAAGTTCTGGCCCTGGCGCCGGATGCAACGGACGTCGCCATGTCGCTGTTCTCAGGGATTTTCAATCTGGGGATTGGCGCGGGCGCGCTGGTGGGAAATCAGGTAATACTGCACGTATCAATGTCGGCGATTGGCTATCTGGGCGCCATTCCGGCCCTGGTGGCGCTGGTCTGGTCGGTGCTCATCTTCCGTAAATGGCCGGTGGCGCTGGAGGAGCAGGGTCAGCACGGGTGAGTCTTCTCGCCGGGTGGCGGCTTCGCCTTACCCGGCAATCACATCAATGATAGGTCTTAATAATTTCCAGCACGCCGTTAATAATAAACTGCACGCCCATACAGACCAGTAAGAAGCCCATCAGACGGGAAATCGCCTCGATACCGCCCTTGCCTACCCAGCGCATAATGGCGCCAGAACTGCGCAGCGACGCCCACACGATAACCCCGATAATCGCAAAAATCAGCGGTGGCGCAACCGTCAGCACCCAGTCCGGGAAGGTTGCGCTGTCCCGCACCGTTGAGGCGGAGCTGATGATCATCGCGATGGTACCCGGCCCCGCCGTGCTCGGCATGGCAATCGGCACAAAGGCGATATTCGCAGTCGGTTCGGTTTCCAGCTCTTCCGATTTGCTGGCCGCTTCCGGCGACTCATGCGCTTTTTGCGCCGGGAACAGCATGCGGAAACCGATAAAGGCCACAATCAGCCCCCCGGCGATACGCAGGCCGGGGATGGAAATCCCGAAGGTGTTCATCACCACCTGTCCGGCATAGTAAGCCACCATCATGATGGCAAACACATACACCGAGGCCATCATCGACTGATGGTTGCGCTCGGCGCTGTTCATATTCCCTGCCAGCCCGAGGAACAGCGCCACCGTCGTTAACGGGTTAGCCAACGGCAGCAAGACCACCAGCCCAAGGCTGATTGCTTTTATTAAATCCAACATAGTGCGTTGTCGTCCTTATCCATATTTAACACAGCAATTATAGGGTGAAAGTGTGACATTGAGCCATGGGCGAAACGCAACGATTATGTCCGTTCTGAAAAGATAACTGACAGTTATCTATATGATTTGAAAGACCTCAAAAAAAGTTCATGAAACGTTTTAGCAATTCGTGGCATCGGTTGACTCATTCAGTTGACTTATACTTGCCTGAGCAATAATATCTGCCGTGACTAACTACTTGCCAGGGCAACCATTGTGAAAAGCACCAGTGATATCTTTAACGACGTTGTTCCGCTGGGTCGTCTTATTCATATGGTAAATCAGAAAAAAGATCGCCTGCTCAATGACTATCTGTCACCGCTGGATATCACCGCAACACAGTTCAAAGTGCTGTGTTCCATTCGCTGCGAAGTGTGTATCACACCGGTTGAGCTGAAAAAGGTGCTCTCTGTCGATCTGGGCGCGTTAACCCGCATGCTCGATCGTCTCGTCTGCAAAGGATGGATAGAACGAAGCCCTAACCCGAATGACAAACGCGGCGTACTGGTAAAGCTGACCAGCGATGGCGCGGCCATGTGCGAGCAATGTCATCAATTAGTAGGACAAACACTGCATCAGGAACTAACAAAAAACTTAACGGCAGATGAAGTGGCAACCCTTGAGCTTTTGCTCAAGAAAATACTGCCGTAAACAGAAAAAGAGGTATGACGATGTCCAGACGCAATACTGACGCTATCACCATTCATAGCATTTTGGACTGGATCGAAGATAACCTGGAATCGCCGCTCTCCCTTGAAAAAGTGTCAGAGCGTTCAGGTTACTCCAAATGGCACCTGCAACGGATGTTCAAAAAAGAGACCGGTCATTCATTAGGTCAATACATTCGCAGCCGCAAGCTGACGGAAATTGCCCAGAAACTGAAAGAAAGCAATGAGCCGATCCTTTATCTGGCGGAGCGTTACGGATTTGAATCGCAACAAACCCTGACGCGTACGTTCAAGAACTATTTTGACGTGCCGCCTCATAAGTACCGAATCACCAGCGTGCCGGGCGAATCCCGCTACCTGTATCCGTTAAAACACTGTAGTTAATCATCGCCTGTAAAGACGTAACCGAGGAAATCATGAAAGTTACCGCCTCCGCCGCCCTCGCCTTGCTGGTGCTGTTCTCCAGCCAGACCTTCGCGGAGCAAACCCCTCGTGCAACGCAGCAAAATAATCCTGATACGATGATTTTGCCGTCCGCACATGACCAGTCGCCTTATGATTTCAATCATATGGGTGCTGGTAGCGACAAATCCGACGAATTAGGCGTGCCTTATTATAATCAGCACGGCTTCTGATTCGTTTTTGCCCCGCAGACGCGGGGCTTTTTTTATGCCTTTCTTACCCGCGTCGCCCGACGAACCCGCAGGCCAAACACGTTGATATACAGCCCGGCCATGATCAGCACGGCGCCAAACAGCTGCAGCGCGCTTAGCGTTTCACCCAGCAAAATCGCTGCGCTGGCCAGTCCTACCACCGGCACCAGCAGAGATAACGGTGCCACGCGCCAGGTTTCATAGCGCCCCAGCAGCGATCCCCAGATCCCGTAGCCCACAATGGTGGCGACAAAGGCCAGATAGACAAGAGAAAGGATTGTGGTCAGATCGATTTCGACCAGACTGTTCAGCATCACATCCGGACCATCCAGAATAAACGACGCCGCCAGAAACGGGATTATCGGGATCAGCGCGCTCCAGACCACCAGAGACATCACCTGCGGGCGCGCCTCGTGCTGCATAATCAGCTTGTTGAAGATATTCCCGCAGGCCCAGCTCAGCCCCGCCGCCAACGTCAGCATAAAGCCGAGCAGCGCCACATGCTGACCATTCAGGCTGGCTTCAATGAGCACCAGCACGCCAAACACCGCCAGCGTAATGCCCGCCAGCTGTTTGCCCTGTAATCGTTCGCCAAATACGAAGGCGCCGAGAATAATGGTAAAGAACGCCTGCGCCTGTAAGACCAGCGAGGCCAGACCGGCCGGCATACCGAACTTGATGGCGCAGAAGAGAAACGCGAACTGGCCGAAGCTGATGGTCAGACCGTAGCCCAGCAGCAGATTAAAGGGGATCTTTGGACGCGCCACAAAGAAGATGGCCGGGAATGCGACAAGCAGAAAACGCAAACCGGCCAGCATCAGCGGCGGCATGTTGTGTAACCCCAGCTTGATGACCACAAAATTCAGCCCCCATACTACGACCACCAGCAACGCCAGCAGTCCGTCTTTACGCGTCATACCCTGCCCCTGAATTATTAATTATTTGTTAACAGTTCAAGGTAACAGAAAAAAGCGGGCGGCGAGAAGATCATTAATTCTGGCAGGCAGCTGAAGCACTTACGGATAAATTGGGCGCTATACAAGCCCCTTATGTCGTGATACTCCTTTTAGGACACAACATAAAAAGCATAAGCAACTGTCGGGCAGGAATATGAAACCATCTCTCAGGCGCTCAACCGCAGCGCTGCTGGCATCGTCATTGTTATTAACCATTGGTCGGGGGGCAACGCTGCCGTTTATGACCATTTATCTCACGCGCGTCTACAGCATGAGCGTTGAGAATATTGGTTATGCCCTGACGATTGCGCTGACCATCGGCGTAGTGTTCAGCCTGGGATTTGGCATTCTTGCCGATAAGTTTGATAAAAAGCGCTACATGCTGATCGCGATCGTGGCCTTCATCGCCGGATTTGTCGCGATCCCGCTGGTCGATAACGTCACGCTGGTGGTACTGTTCTTTGCGCTGATCAACTGCGCCTATTCCGTCTTTTCAACAGTGCTGAAGGCCTGGTTCTCCGACGTGCTCACCGCAAGCCAGAAAGCGCGCGTCTTCTCGCTTAACTACAGCTTCCTGAACATTGGCTGGACGATCGGGCCGCCGATTGGCACCCTGCTGGTGATGTACAGCCTGCAGCTGCCGTTCTGGCTGGCGGCCTTCTGCGCCGCACTGCCGCTCGGATTCATCCATTTCTTCGTGCAGAAAAGCGTTGCGCTGGATACCGCCGAGGAGAAGATGCCCTGGCAGCCGTCGGTATTGCTGAAAGACCGCGCGCTGTTCTGGTATACGCTCTCTGGCCTGCTCGCGTCATACGTCGGCGGATCGTTCGCGACCTGCATTTCGCAATACGTTCTGGCCGCGCATGCAGACAGTAATTTCGCTGAAAAGGTGGTCGCCGTGGTATTGCCCGTCAACGCCGCCGTGGTGGTGACGCTGCAATATGCGCTGGGCCGCAAGATCTCTGCCAGCAATATTCGCCCGCTGATGACCCTCGCCACCCTGTTTTTTATTGTGGGGCTGGGTGGATTTATGGTCTCTGGAGAAAACCTGGTCTACTGGGGCATCGCTGCCGCCATCTTTACCCTGGGTGAGATTATCTATGCACCGGGCGAATACATGCTGATCGACAACATTGCCCCGCCGGGGATGAAGGCAAGCTATTTCTCCGCGCAGGCGCTGGGCTGGCTCGGCGCGGCGGCAAACCCGATGATCACCGGTATTATCCTGACCAACCTGCCGCACTGGTCGCTATTTGTCATCATGATGGTCGCCATCGTCATTGCGTGGCTGATGATTTTGCGCGGGATGAGCGTGAAGGCGTGGTGTGAAACGCCCAACGTGGCGTAGCGCTTCCAGGCCGGGTGAGGCGTAGCCGCCACCCGGCAATAAAGCATCAGTGGTGCAGCATTTCTTCTACCACCTGCTCTTTGTACATCTCATTCGGATAATAGGTCGGCCAGTTATCCATCTCTTTCAGCAGCGCCTCGTGGGAGGTGTTGCCCATGAAAATATGGAAATGGGAAGAGGCCTTCGGGGCGATGGTGTGGTCGCTGAACTGAACAAACTTCGCTGCCTTGCTGCCGGCATCCTTACACTCAAACAGGTAGCGAACGCCTTTTTTGCCCGATGCGTAGGTCAGTATTTTGTAGCCGCTGTAATCATACTGACAGCGGCTGACCGCTTTGCCCTTATGAAATTCCATCACGTTATTTTCGATGCCGATGGCATCCACGTCCGTCGCATAGCCCGTGCGGTAGTACGCTTTCACCTCGTCAAAGGTTTTGCTTTTGTCTTTCTGCGCTTTCTGTTTAAACACCGGATCCAGCGAGCCGTCCAGCAGGAACGGATAGACCGACTGCCAGGTCCCGTCCCAGTCTGACAGCGCTCTGTCCTTGACGTCTTTATCCTCAAACACTCCGTTTGCCGCCCTCTGTTCCGCTTCGGTCATCTGATGGCCGTGCGAGTGAGCAAACAGCTGGCCGCTGACCAGCAGCGCCCCCAGAGTCATGGCAAATTTCCCAATATGTGCAGCCAACATAACACCCTCATTCCGTTTTGTAAGAATGCGGATGTTATATTATAACATTTTAAATCGCAACCAATCCTCGAACGCCCTCCTGCTCCATGTTTTCACCCCGCCCGCGCTGGATAATGGTGCCGCGCGACATTAGCAGATAGCTGTCGGCCAGCTCGGCGGCAAAGTCGTAAAACTGTTCAACAAGCAGGATCGCCATGTCGCCTCTGTTCGCCAGGGTTCGGATCACATGACCAATTTCCTTTATGACAGAAGGCTGTATGCCTTCCGTCGGCTCGTCCAGTATCAGCAGCTGCGGACGGCTCGCCAGCGCGCGGCCAATCGCCAGCTGCTGCTGCTGTCCACCGGAGAGATCCCCCCCGCGGCGATGCTTCATCTCTTTAAGGACTGGAAACAGCTGCCAGATCTCATCCGGTACCTGCTTCGCCTCGCGGGCGGAAAATCGTGATAGCCCCAGCAGGAGGTTCTCTTCCACGGTCAGGCGCGGGAAAATCTCGCGGCCCTGCGGGACGTAAGCCACGCCAGACTGCACCCGCTGGTGCGGCCTGCTGTGGGTGATCGTTTTACCCTGCCAGATGACCTCCCCGGTTTTCGCCGGGATCAGCCCCATCAGACACTTCAGCAGCGTAGTTTTCCCGACGCCGTTGCGCCCCAGCAGGCAGGTGACTTCTCCGGTGACGGCCTCAAAACTCACGCCGCGCAGGATATGGCTGCCGCCGTAATACTGATTCAGTTCGTAAACCTGTAACATCATCGCTCCTTAGCGCCCCAGATAGACCTCAATCACCTGCTCGTTAGCCTGCACCTCGCGAAGCGAACCTTCCGCCAGCACGCGGCCCTGATGCAGCACCGTGACGTGGTCTGCGATAGTCTCAACAAAGCCCATATCGTGCTCCACCACCATCAGGGAATGCTTACCCGCCAGCGTTTTGAACAGCTCGGCGGTGTATTCGGTTTCCGCGTCGGTCATCCCGGCGGCCGGTTCATCCAGCAGCAGCAGGTGCGGATCCTGAACCAGCAGCATACCGATCTCCAGAAACTGTTTTTGCCCGTGCGAAAGCAGCCCGGCGCGGCGGTCGCGCTCGCTGCTAAGGCGCAGCAAAACCAGCATCTCATCAATGCGGTCGCGCTGCTCACCGCTGAGTTTTGCCCGCAGGCTCGCCCAGACGGATTTATCGGTTTTCATGGCGATCTCCAGGTTTTCCCACACCGTCAGCGCTTCAAAAACCGTGGGCTTCTGGAATTTACGCCCGATCCCCTGGCGGGCAATGGCCGCAGGCTCCAGCGCGGTCAGGTCGATGGACTGATCGTAAATCGCCCTGCCGCTCTTTGGCCGAGTTTTACCTGTGATAACGTCCATCAGCGTGGTTTTACCGGCGCCGTTAGGGCCAATCACACAGCGCAGCTCGCCCACGCCGATATTCAGCGAGAGATCGGTCAGGGCCTGAAACCCATCAAAATTGACGTTAATGGCCTCAAGCTGCAGCACCGGGTCGGTCTGTTCACGGTAACGATCGCCCGGCAACTGGCGGGTAAATAACCCTTCGGCTGGCTGCATTATTTGTCTCCCTTTCGAAACAGACCGTAGACGCCGCGCGGTAAAAACAGCGTGACGGCGATGAAAATCAGCCCCAGGAACAGCTGCCAGTATTCCGGCATCGCGACGGTGAAGAAGCTCTTGGCGCCGTTTACCAGCGCCGCGCCAATCACCGGCCCGACCAGCGTGCCGCGCCCGCCCAGCGCCACCCAGATGGCGGCTTCAATCGAGTTGGTCGGCGACATTTCACCGGGGTTGATAATGCCCACCTGCGGGACGTACAGCGCCCCCGCCAGGCCGCACAGCACGGCAGAAAGCGTCCATACCAGCAGCTTGAACCCGCGCGGGTCGTAGCCGCAAAACGTCAGGCGGTTTTCGGCGTCGCGAACGGCGGTCAGGATGCGGCCAAATTTGCTCTTCGCCAGGGCAAATCCGGTGCCCAACGCCAGAATCAGCAACAGCACGGTCGCCAGAAACAGCGCGATACGGGTGGTCGTTTCCGTCACCGAAAACCCGAGCAGCGTGGTGAAGCCGGTAAAGCCGTTATTGCCACCAAAACCGGTTTCGTTGCGAAAGAACAGCAGCATCCCGGCATAGGTCAGCGCCTGGGTCATAATCGAGAAATAGACCCCTTTGATCTTTGAGCGGAAGGCGAACCAGCCGAACACCAGCGCCAGCAGGCCCGGTACCATCACAATCAGCACCAGCGCCCAGGCAAAATGCTGGGTTCCCCACCAGAACCACGGCAGTTCGCTCCAGGAGAGAAACGACATAAACGCGGGAAGACCGTCACCCGCGGCCTGGCGCATCAGGTACATGCCCATCGCGTAGCCGCCCAGGGCGAAGAAGATGCCGTGCCCAAGAGAGAGCATCCCGGCGTAGCCCCACACCAGATCCAGCGCCACCGCAACGATGGCATAGCAGAGGATCTTGCCAATCAGCGTCAGCATCCAGGTCGACAGCGCCAGCGGATGCGTCGCAGGCAGTAAGGCGAAAAACGGTAATATCAGCAGACACACCACCAGCAGGCTGCCTGCAAGTTGCGTTGTGCGCGGCGCTTTGCGCGCCAGCGTTAAGGTCAGCGGCTGGCTCATCAGTCAATCACCCTCCCTTTCAGCGCAAACAGCCCCTGAGGGCGTTTCTGAATAAACAGCACGATCGCCACCAGAATCACGATCTTGCCCAGCACTGCCCCCATCTGCGGTTCAAGAATTTTATTGAAAATACCCAGACCAAACGCCGCGGCCACGCTGCCTGCCAGCTGCCCTACGCCACCGAGAACGACCACGAGGAAGGAATCAATAATGTAGCCCTGACCCAGCTCCGGCCCGACGTTACCGAGCTGCGATAGCGCCACGCCGCCTAACCCGGCAATTCCTGAGCCAAGCCCAAACGCCAGCATATCGACGCGACCTGTCGGTACCCCGCAGCAGGCGGCCATGCTGCGGTTCTGCGTCACCGCGCGCACGTTCAGCCCCAGACGGGTTTTATTCAGAATGAGCCAGGTAAAGAACAGCACCAGCAGCACGAAGCCCAGCACCACGATGCGGTTCCACGGCAGCGTCAGGTTGGCAAAAACCTGCACCCCGCCGGACAGCCATGCCGGGTTGGCCACCTCCAGGTTCTGGGCGCCAAACGTCATGCGCACCAGCTGGATGAGCATCAGGCTGATCCCCCACGTTGCCAGCAGCGTTTCCAGCGGGCGCCCGTACAGATGGCGGATAACGGTGCGCTCCAGCACCATTCCGATACCCGCCGTCAGGCAGAACGCCACCGGAAGCGCGATAACGGGATAGAGCGCCAGCCACTGGGGCG
>NZ_QFXN01000026.1:0-72055 GCF_003144775.1 Enterobacter sp. CGMCC 5087
GCCCGGCCATCGCCTGCTGCACCATCCAGGTAGCATACGCCCCCAGCATCAGCATCTCGCCGTGCGCCATATTGATAACGCCCAGCAGGCCGTAGGTGATGGCAAGCCCCAACGCCGCCAGCAGCAGCACCGACCCCAGGGAGAGCCCCATAAACGCCTGGCCCAGCAGATCGCCCCACATCAATCGATGCTGGATCTGGCTAAGACTCTCCTGCGCGGCAGCGCGAACCCCGGCATCCGGCTCTGTCTGTGCCTGGGTAAACGGGGTAAGTCTGGACTCCACGTCCGGATCGTCGGACTGCCCTAATAACTCGACGGCCTTGCGGCGCACCTCTGCCTGCGGGCTGGCTAGCTGGAGATTCGCCACCGCCAGTAATAGCACCTGACGTGCCACCGCGTCCATTTCATCGTTTACCCGCTTTTCCAGAAACGCGAGCATTCCGGGCTGGGCATCCCGTTGAAGCTGACGAGCCGCCGCCCGCCTTTCGGTGACACTGTCACTCACAAGCTGATGCGTAGCGATGGCCGTGGCGGCCAGCACGCGCAGCCGATTGGTCAAACGAACGGCTTTGGCAGCCCCTTCGATCGACTTAGCGTCACCGAGCGACACCATTTGACCGCTGCGCTGCGCAAAGGCGTGCTTTTGGCTGTCGGTATAGAGATTTTCTTTTTGCAGTGCCTCCAGCAGCGGCAGCCTCGCGGCGTCCGGCGCTGCGGCCCACTGCGTCAGCAACTCCGCCTGCTGGCTGCGGCTGGCGGCAACAAAACGATCGGCATCCGATGCCTGCGCCATCCCTGGCAGCAGTCCGGAAAGCCATACAAGAGCGATGAACATGCGCATGGCGTTCATGACGTTTCTCCCTGGTGATGGCTTAGTTGCTGGCGGTTTTCATCGGCTGGTCGGGCTTTTTGTCATTCCCGGCGATGAACGGGCTCCACGGCTGGGCGCGCACCGGCTGTTCCGTCTGCCACACCACGTTGAATTGACCGTTGCCTTCGATTTCGCCGATCATGACCGGCTTATGCAGATGGTGGTTGGTGGCATCCATGGTGAGCGTGAAGCCTGACGGCGCCTTAAAGGACTGGCCGGCCATAGCCGCACGCACTTTATCCACGTCGGTAGTACCCGCTTTTTCCACCGCCTGCGCCCACATATGAATCCCCACGTAAGTCGCTTCCATCGGGTCGTTGGTCACCACGGTATCGGCGTTAGGCAGCTTGTGCGCTTTGGCATAGGCTTTGTAATCCGCCACGAAGGCCTGGTTGGTCGGGTTATCCACGGATTCAAAGTAGTTCCACGCCGCGAGGTTGCCGACCAGCGGTTTGGTGTCGATCCCGCGCAGCTCTTCTTCGCCCACGGAGAACGCCACCACCGGCACGTCGGTCGCCTTCAGACCCTGGTTAGCCAGCTCTTTGTAGAACGGAACGTTGGAATCGCCGTTGATGGTCGATACCACGGCGGTTTTACCGCCCGCAGAGAATTTCTTGATGTTGGCGACGATGGTCTGGTAGTCGCTGTGACCGAACGGGGTATATACCTCCTCGATGTCCTTATCCTCCACCCCTTTCGAATGCAGGAACGCGCGCAGGATCTTGTTGGTGGTGCGCGGATAAACATAGTCCGTGCCCAGCAGGAAGAAGCGCTTCGCCGCGCCGCCGTCTTCGCTCATCAGGTATTCCACCGCCGGGATGGCCTGCTGGTTCGGCGCCGCGCCGGTATAGAAGACGTTTGGCGACATCTCTTCGCCTTCATACTGCACCGGATAGAACAGCAGACCGTTCAGCTCCTCGAAGACCGGCAGCACGGATTTGCGCGATACCGACGTCCAGCAGCCGAATACCGCCGCCACTTTATCCTGACTTAACAGCTGGCGCGCCTTCTCGGCAAACAGCGGCCAGTTTGAGGCGGGATCCACCACCACCGGCTCCAGTTTTTTACCCAGCACGCCGCCTTTCGCGTTGATCTCGTCGATGGTCATCAGCGCGACGTCTTTCAGCGGCGTTTCGGAGATGGCCATGGTGCCGGAAAGAGAATGCATGATCCCCACTTTGATGGTCTCGGCCGCCTGCACGCCAAAACTCATTCCCATCGCCACGACGGACGCGGATAATGCAAAGGCTTTTAATAAGGTACGACGCTGCATATTTTCACTCCTGAAAAAGAACGCTATGCGAAAACGTCCGTTACGGCGTGGACGCGGAAAAAAATGTGTCAGCGAAGCAGGAGCAAAAAGGATGCCAGAATGGAGGAAGCGCTATTTCAGGAGGGGGAACGCAGGATGTAAAGAGAACGTCTCAGAATGGCACAGCGCTGCACTTTTATAATGCAGCGCTGTGGAAGAGGATTTACCAGACTTCGCTGGCGATCTGCGTGACCAGACGGACTTTGTCCCACTGCTGGGATTCACTCAGGCTGTTGCCCTCTTCGGTAGAGGCAAAGCCGCACTGCGGGCTGAGGCAAATTTGCTCTTTTGCCACGTATTTCGCCGCCTCTTCCAGACGAGCTTTAATCCCCTCCGGGTTCTCCAGCTCGCCGTTTTTAGTAGTGATAAGGCCGAGCACCACCTGCTGCTTGCCCGGGCGAATGAAGCGCAATGGCGCGAAATCACCGCTGCGGTCGTTATCGTATTCAAGGAAGAACGCGTCAACGTTGACCGTGCCGAACAGCACTTCCGCCACCGGCTCGTAGCCGCCTTCGGAAATCCAGGTTGAACGGAAGTTACCGCGACAGACGTGCAGGCCGATAGTAAGATCTTCCGGCTTGCCTTCCAGCGCCTTGTTCAGTACGCGGGCATAGATGCGTGCCAGCTCATCGGCATCATCGCCGCGCTCGCGGATCTGACGGCGCTGGTCGTCCGAACACAGATAGGCCCAGACGGTGTCGTCCAGCTGCAGGTAACGGCAGCCCGCGTCGTAAAATGCGCGGATGGCGTCGCGCCAGGTGGTCGCAAGATCGTCGAAATAGTCATTTAGATCCGGGTACACCGTCGCATCGATGTCTTTACGCCCGCCGCGGAAATGGAGCACGCTCGGGCTGGGAATGGTCATCTTCGGCTGAGCATTGCCGCTGATGCTTTTCAGGTAGCGGAAATCTTCAAGCATCGGATGGTCGCCAAAGCCCAGCTTGCCGGTGACGCGCACGCCGTGGGCTTTGGTTTGTACCCCGTTGAACTGAATGCCCTGCTGTGAATCGTATCGCTCAACGCCCTGCAGACCGTCAAAGAAGTCAAAGTGCCACCAGGCACGGCGGAATTCACCGTCGGTGACCACATGCAGGCCGCATGCACACTGCTGCTCAACGACGTGGCGGATGGCATCATCCTCTACCGCGCGAAGCTGTCCGGCGTCAATTTCGCCGCTGGCGAACTTCAGGCGAGCCTGTTTGATGGCATCCGGGCGTAAGAAACTGCCGACTACATCGGCGCGGTACGGGGCGTGCTGTCGTTGCATGGAAATCTCCTCAGTCTGCCGACGATAATTGCCAGCAGTGATAATTCATCATTTGAAGCTTTAGACTTCTGGATGTCTAAATGTCCAAAAACAATGTCATACCTCACTGGCACCGGCAAACGAGAAAATTTCACGGGTGTTGAAAAAAATTCACGTTCACAGCGCGACGGCAGTTTCGCTGCTGGCAAAGGCGAACTTTTCATCCTCCCATCCGGTGATCCCCCCGAGCATGATTTTGACCGGCAGCCCGAGGCGCGCAAGCTTGAGCGCGGCTCTGTCCGCGCCGTTACAGTGCGGCCCTGCGCAGTAAACGACGAACAGCGTGCCTTCAGGCCATTCGGCCATGCGTTCAGCGGTCATCTGGCTCCGCGGCAGGTGCAGTGCGCCAGGTACGTGACGGCGGGCAAACTGCTCCGGGCTGCCCACGACGTGTAGCAGCACGAAGTCCTGCTCATGGTTGACGATGGCGTGATGCACATCCGCACAGTCGGTTTCAACGCTCAGGCGGCGCAGAAAATGGGTAACGGCTTCCTGCGGCTCGGCAGCCGGAAATTCAGTAACATAGCTCATGATCCTTCCTCATCTTTGGCGTTTGTGTTAACACTACTCTATCCACAAATTCAGCCCGTGAATGCGTTCGCTTATGCCAGAAAACAGCAAAAAGATGACAAACTTAAGACAAATTGCCCGCCCGCAGGTGGTGGTGCTGGCGTATGACGGTCTGTGCACCTTTGAGTTTGGCGTGGCGGTGGAGATCTTCGGCCTGCCGCGTCCCGAGCTGGGCGACGAGTGGTATCGTTTTGCGGTGGCGAGCGTGGACTGCGGTGAACTTCGGGCAACAGGCGGGATCCGCATCGTTACCGATGGTGATTTAAGCCTGCTTGCGTCTGCGGACCTGATTGTGGTTCCCGGCTGGCGGGGGATAGATTCACCGGTTCCGGATGCGCTCTGCGAGGCTCTACGCCAGGCCAGCGCGCGAGGATGCCGGCTGCTTTCCATCTGCTCTGGGGTGTTTGCGCTGGCCGCAACGGGGCTGCTGAACGGCCGCAAAGCCACGACGCACTGGCGCTACATTGACGCGCTAAAAGTCCTCTACCCTGACATCGACGTGGTTGAGGATGTACTCTACCAGGACGAAGGCGATATTCTGACGTCCGCTGGCAGCGCGGCGGGAATCGATCTCTGTCTGCACGTTGTGCGGCGGGATTATGGCATGGAAACAGCAAACAGCGTGGCGCGTCGGCTGGTCATTCCCCCTCACCGGGATGGCTCTCAGCCGCAGCAGCTGAGCCGTCCGGTAGCCCAGCTGCGGGAAAGCCAGCGTCTCGGCCAGCTGTTTGATTTTCTGCACACGCATCTTATCGAGGCGCACAGCGTCGACTCCCTCGCGCGTCGGGTCGGAATGAGCCAGCGCACCTTCCTTCGTCGCTTCGAGGCGGCAACGGGGACGACGCCCGCACGCTGGTTAATCAATGAGCGCCTGCTGAGAGCAAAAGATTATCTGGAAAGCAGCCGGTTAAGCATCGACAGCATCGCTGAACAGACCGGGTTTGGTCAGGCGTCGACACTGCGTCATCATTTTCGCCAGCAGTTCGCGCTTTCCCCGGCTCAGTATCGCAAACAATTTTCACGTCCTGGTACTGCACGCTGAGGCGTCAGTTTAAGGGCTACACTGGTACACGGAGCACCTGATGGTTACCACACACGTTTTTATCGCGGTCAGTCTTGATGGTTACATTGCCCGACAGAATGACGATATCGACTGGCTGCTGCAGCGCGACGATCCAACGGAAGATCATGGCTATGAGGCATTCATCGCGGACAAAGAGTGGATCGTGATGGGCCGGGGTAGCTATGAAAAGGTACTGACCTTTGACGCATGGCCTTACGATCGTCCCGTGCTGGTGCTCTCCCGACAGCTGGCCGGTACGCCCGTGCCTGAGGCGCTAAAGGGAAAAGTGCAGTTTTCATCCCGGACGCCAAAGGAGGTGCTGGACGATCTCGCTGCGCAGGACGTACATCGCGTCTATCTTGATGGCGGACAGGTGATACAGTCGTTCCTGCGCGAAGGACTGGTAGCCGATATGGTGATCACGACCGTACCTGTACTGCTCGGGGAGGGAAAACCGCTGTTCGGAACGTTGTCCCGGGATATTGATTTGACACTGGTATCAAGCCGCAGCTTCCCTTCGGGCCTGGTGCAGTCGCATTATCGCCTGACGCCATAACCCTATCGCGACGGTCTGCGCAAAAAAAACCGCCAAAAAATGGCGGTAAATGCTTGCATGGATAGATTTGTGTTTTGGTCTCTACGTCCCGACACTCCATGGCCGGGCAGCGGATCTCATACAACCTAACACCTGTTGTCTTAACGAACGCTAAACAACCTTATTAACCAGTATGGGTATTGATCTGCAAATAACGCATAAGGCCCTGCTCAGCGCTCTGTTTTGCATCGTCATTAATGGCTTCCAGATAAAAGGAGCGAGCGACACCATAAGGTGCTTTTTCAGAGGGATACACCGCAAACTGGAATGTTTTTCCTCTCGCCTGATGAGTGCAGTCTAATTCCCAACGCTGATCGTTCACTTTTTTGCTGGCGCAGGCAACGCTACCATAATCGCTGGTTAAATAAGAACCCACGCGAATTTCTGCAGATTGAATATATTCTGGTTCGTCATTACCTGCATAACGAACCCCTGCAGCGACTCCAACAGCCACTACCAGAAGCGCAAGCGCTATTATTTTTTTCATTTATAAATGACCTGTTCCTTAGCCTAAGATTACTATTATATAAGATTAATCCTTAATGCATACCTCCAATTGTGGACCAGAAATGGTAGTTTACAAAGATTCAGATGTTTTTAGGAACTGTCCTAACCGCTATTTCGAACGCACATTATTTGACATTTTCTTTGCGCTAATTTTAATTTTTGAATAATAACGCTAAGAAATAATCGACATGATTATTCCGCATTGTTTTTCAGCGGTGAATCCATGATTAAAAAAGGGTTATCTTTCGTCATGCTTATTTGTGCGCTGTTTTCAGGGCAGCTTATGGCCGGACACAAAGGACACGAATATTTATGGGTCAAGAATGTAGGGCATCAGCTTCGTCATGAAGCCGACTGCGATGAGTTGCGAAGCGCTGCAGAAGAGTCGGCGGAGGGTTTGCGCGAACACCACCTGTGGCAGAAGTCGCGCAAACCGGACACGCACGTTCGGTAATTAGCTGCCCTTGCGTTTTGGCAGGGTTTTCATCAGATCGTCCGGACTGACGGACGCCACAATACTGCCGGGCTGCGGCATTTTGAAGATGTGGTTTTTCATCTTACCAATCACATGCATTTCGCAGGGACGGCAGTCGAACTTGAGAGTCAGAACTTCATCGCCGTTTACCAGCTGCATAGGGGTAGCCTTCCAGCTCTTAATGTTCCCTTTCGCCTGTTTAGGACACAGGTTAAACGCAAAGCGCAGGCAGTGCTTGGTGATCATCACCGGCACATCGCCCTTCTCTTCATGCGCTTCATAAGCTGCGTCGATCAGCTGCACGCCGTGGCGATGATAGAATTCACGCGCTTTATGGTTATAAACGTTGGCCAGGAAGGATAAATGTGTCTCCGGGTATACGGGTGCAGGGACGGCTTCCGCTTTTCGGCTAGCGCGCGGATACTGTGCCAGGCGCGCGGCGTCCAGCATCTCTGCCGTTTCACGGCGGAACTGGTTAAGCAGGCTGTTTGGTACAAACAGCGCGTCCGGCAGATTCACGTCGATAGCGCGCGCGTAGTAAATCGTCTGGCCCAGCTTCGCCACGCCATCCTTCAGGCTGTTAAGCGCTTTTTCGGCGTTGTTTGCCACCTCGAAAAGACCATCGAGCGTATGCGTCACGCTAATTCCGTCTTCGCAGGTCATCGTCAGAATCAGTTGCTCTTCCCAGCCGCCCAGCTCAATATCCACGGCGATACGGCGTTCGCTGGAGGTTTTCAGCAGCGCCTGCTGCCAGTTATGATCGAGGTTACGGTTAAGGGCCGCGTTTGGCCGCGCCTTGTAGAGATCGGCGGGCATTTCATTCGGCCAGACGCGGTAACGGTTCTCGCCGGTTTTCTCGACCGTATTGGCACGGAAGCCCACGACCTCACGCTTAATCATCACGTTAAGGCCATCGCCGTTCGCCAGCGGTTCCGTCACTTCGACATCAAGGTGATCTTTCGCCACTTTCAGCACTTCGCCCACCGGTAAACCGATAAACTTCGGTGAGTCAAACGCGCCGATATCCCCTTTACGGGCGTTCACAAAATAGTCCGTGCTGCCGCGGTGGAACGTTTTGTCCGTCGACGGAATAAAGAAATGCTCGGTGCGCCCGGCCGACGCGCGCGCCAGGTCACCGCGATCGTCGATAATGGCGTCCAGCATCTGGCGATAGTGCGCGGTGATGTTCTTCACGTAGCTCATATCTTTGTAGCGCCCTTCAATCTTGAAGGAACGCACGCCCGCGTCGATCAGCGCGCCCAGGTTGGCCGTCTGATCGTTATCCTTCATGGAGAGCAGGTGTTTTTCGAACGCCACGACGCGGCCCCGATCGTCTTTCAGGGTATACGGCAGACGGCAGGCCTGAGAGCAGTCGCCGCGGTTGGCGCTGCGGCCCGTCTGCGCGTGGGAAATATTGCACTGACCGGAGTAAGCGACGCACAGCGCACCGTGGATAAAGAATTCAATCGTCGCGTCTGTCGCCTGGTGAATATCGCGGATCTGATTCAGGTTCAGCTCGCGCGCCAGAACGATCTGCGAAAAGCCGACGTCGGAGAGAAACTTCGCCTTCTCGACCGTGCGGATATCGCACTGGGTACTGGCATGCAGTTCAATGGGCGGAATATCCAGCTCCAGAACGCCCATGTCCTGAACGATCAGGGCATCCACCCCGGCCTGGTAGAGATCGGTAATCAGACGTTGCGCAGGCTCAAGCTCATCATCATGCAGAATGGTGTTCAGGGTCACGAACACTTTCGCCCCGAAACGGTGGGCGAACGGCACCAGTTCAGCAATATCGCTCAGGCTGTTGCTGGCGTTATGGCGGGCACCGAAGCCTGGGCCGCCAATGTAGACGGCATCAGCACCATGAAGGATCGCTTCACGGGCAATGGCGGCGTCGCGGGCCGGGCTTAAAAGTTCAAGATGATGGGATTGCAGGCGCATACTTCGTCGTTATCCGTTATGGTCAAAATGGCGGCTATTGTAGTCAGAAGTATGCGTCAGCGAAACAGTTTTGCGTAGCGTCAGCGGGGATATTGAATCAGGGAGTGAAAATGCACCGTCCGGTCGCTGCTGTTGCGGTAGGCGTGCGGTTTATCGCCGGCGAAACGGACGCCCGAATCGGCAGAAATCGTCTGCCACGTGCCGTCAATCTTCATTTCCAGCTCGCCGCTGACCACCACCACATGTTCAATCACCCCGGCCTCATGCGGCGTGGATTCACTCAGCGCGCCGGGTGCCAGCGTGATGGAGAAATAATCAAACCCGAGCGTCTCGTCCCACGGAAAAAGCGGTTTGACCACCATCGCCTGCTGCTGCGGGTCAAACACCGCCTGCCGGTCCGCCTCTGGCGTGATGAACGCGGAAAACGGCACGTTCAGCCCGGTGGCTATTTTCCACAGCGTCGACACCGTCGGGCTGGATTCATTGCGCTCGATTTGCCCCAGCATCGCTTTTGACACGCCGGTCTCGTCCGCGAGCTTCGATAAACTCCAGCCGCGCGTCTGGCGCAGCGTTTTCAGCGTTGTTGCAAGGTGTAGTGTGATGTCCATGGTCCCTCCTGATGGCGATCAGCATACCACTTGTACGCTATAGCGCACAGTGTTACCTTATATCGGACGTTATAACGCACAAAGGAGTTTTCATGCGCCCTTCCTCTCACCTTGTTCCAGTCGCACTGGCTGGATTTGTCGCCGTGCTGGTCGGTTACGCCAGCTCGGCCGCCATCATCTGGCAGGCTGCCGCCGCGGCTGGTGCCAGCGCACAGCAGATCGCAGGCTGGATGACCGCGCTGGGGATTGGAATGGGCGTCAGCACGCTGGCGCTTTCCTGGTGGTACAAAGCGCCGGTGCTGACCGCCTGGTCAACGCCCGGCGCGGCGCTGCTCGTCACCAGCCTGCAAGGCGTAACGCTGGCCGAAACGATCGGCGTGTTCATCTTTGCTAACGCGCTCATTTTACTTTGCGGCATCACCGGGCTCTTCGCCCGTCTGATGAGGCTGATCCCCCATTCGCTTGCTGCCGCCATGCTGGCAGGCGTGTTGCTGCAGTTTGGCCTGCACGCGTTTGCGCATCTTGAGGGTCACTTTCTGCTGTGCGGCAGCATGATTGCGGCGTGGCTGATCGCAAAAGCGCTGGCGCCGCGCTACGCCATCGTGGTCACGCTGCTGGTCGGCGGTATCGTGGCATGGGCGGGCGGTGACGTTGTCACTGATAAACTCACGCTCTCGCTTGTGATGCCCGAGTTTATTGCGCCCAGGTTCACCTTCACCAGCCTGGTGAGTATTGGCGTGCCCTTCTTCCTGGTAACCATGGCATCGCAAAACGCGCCGGGGTTCGCCACGATGAAGGCCTCCGGTTACCCGCTGGCGGTCTCGCCGCTCATCATCGTTACGGGAGCGCTGGCGCTGCTGTTTTCCCCTTTTGGCGTCTTTTCTATCTGTATCGCAGCCATTACTGCCGCCATTTGTCAAAGCCCGGATGCGCACCCGGATCCCGCAAAACGCTGGCTGGCGGCCATCGCAGCCGGAGGGTTTTATCTGCTGGCGGGGATTTTCGGCGGCTCGATTACCGGGCTGATGGCCGCTCTGCCGCTCAGCTGGATCCAGACGCTGGCCGGTCTGGCGCTGCTGGGCACCATCAGCGGAAGTTTATATCAGGCACTGAGCCACGAGGCGGAGCGCGATGCGGCCATCGTCACGTTCCTGATGACCGCGAGCGGCGTCACGATCCTGGGCATCGGTTCTGCATTCTGGGGGCTGGTGCTGGGCGGCGTGTGCTATGCCCTGTTTTCACGCGCTCGCCGCGCGTAGCTGCGAAGGCGTCATGCCCGTCGCGCTGCGAAAGCGGTTGCTGAAGTGGCTGGCGGAGTTAAACCCGCAGGCATGGGCGATGTCCGTTAGCGGCGTCGCCGTGTTCTGCACAAGGGCCTTCGCTTTTTCCATTCGCCTCTGCATCACGTACTGATGCGGCGCCAGCCCCGTCGACTGGCGGAACATGCGGGCAAAATGGTATTCGCTGAGGGCGGCCTGCGCCGCCAGTTCAGCCAGCGTCAGAGGTTGCCCGAGGTTCTCTTCAATAAAGGCCAGCACGTTGCGCAGCACGAATGGCGATAGCCCGCCGGTGACGACCGGCAGCTTCCACTGAACGTTTGAGTAGTTTTGCAGCAGATGGGTCAGGAGCAGCGTAGAGGCCGTGCTCAGGGTGAGCTGGTTGGCGTGCTGCTGCCAGTCGCAGCCGAGCAAAAACTGGCGATACAGCGCGGTGATCTTCGGATCGCTACCAAAAATGCGCTCGTCCAGCGTCAGCGAAAGCGGGCGCTTGTCCCAGATCTTTTCCCCCACGTCGCGCAGGTGTTCATCGGTGCAGTACAGATGCACAAACGACAGGTCGTCCCGGATATCCCACGTCGATTCGCTCTCTTTGGGCATCAGGCAGAAGCGGTCCGGCCCCCCGCCGTTCTTCCAGCCGCCCGGCGTTTTTTGGTAGCTTTCGTAGCCATCCGCTACGTACAGGCTCAGGGTATGGTGGTTACTTTTTACCGTTATCGTATCGTGCTTGTTGTACCACGTTGCCAGCTGAATGCCCGAATTCAGCGAGACGGTTTCCCGCAGGACCGCATTCTGTTGGCAAAGCGTTTCAAAGGTATCGTAAGCGTGAGACATGACCGTAAGCGCGTGATTGACAGGAATATCAGTCTAAGAAGAGTTGTCTCCCGTTGCCAGCCCCCGGGAAAGAAAAAAGCGCAAGATTTTGCAAGTCGACCGCAAGCCGGTGAAAGCCCCTGACCGATCTCGGCGCCATACTGCGGGCTTCCGTGGTTTGAGAAGAGAAAAAGTATGAACGCATTATTATACGGACTGGTGGTGGTCATCTGGGGAACCACCTGGATTGCGATTTTCCTGCAGCAGGGTCCCGTAGCGGCGCCCGTCTCGATTTTCTGGCGTTTCGCCGTCGCCAGCCTCACGATGATGGTGGTGTTAATCGCCCTGCGCCGCCTGCGCAAGCTGGCGCTGCGGGATCACCTTTTTTGTATCCTCCAGGGATGCTGCGTTTTCTGCTTTAACTTCTGGTGTTTTTACGCCGCAGCCTCGCACATCAACACCGGGCTGGAATCGGTGATCTTTTCCATGGCCGTACTCTATAACGCCATTAACAGCTTTATTTTCTTCGGGCAGCGCCCGCCCGCGCGTTTCTGGACGGCGGCGGCACTGGGCCTGACTGGGATCGTCACCCTCTTCTGGGACGATCTGCTGGCCAGCGGCTGGAGCGCGTCGCTCCTGACCGGGATTGGTCTCTCCGCGCTCGGCACCTACGGCTTCTCGCTGGGTAATATGATCAGCATGCGTCACCAGCGCAGAGGACTTGAAACCATGACCACCAACGCCTGGGCGATGCTCTACGGCACGCTGGTGATGGGCTGCATTGCCCTGTTCAGAGGCGACAGCTTCGCGCCAGAGTGGACCGTCAGCTACATTGGCGCGCTGCTCTATCTGGCTGTATTTGGTTCAGTGATTGCCTTTGGCGCCTATTTCACGCTGGTGGGACGCATCGGTCCGGGCAAAGCGGCCTACAGTACGCTGCTCTTCCCGTTGGTGGCGCTGACCATCTCCACGGTGTATGAAGGCTACGTCTGGCATATCAACGGTATCGTGGGATTAGTGCTGATTCTGGGGGGAAATATGGTGATGTTTACCAAACCAGAAACCTGGTTCAGACGCTTACGAATGGCGTAAATAAAAAGGCCTGCATTACGCAGGCCGTTTTATTTTATTTCGCGGTCTTTTTCACATCAAACATGGTGGCGTCCGTCGCCATGTCATCAACTACCTGCTTCAGCGTCGCAAAGGTCATAGGCGTACTTTCGTTGTTCAGATCTTTACCTTCGCCTTTACGCACCACCTTCATGACCGGTTTGTTGGTGGCCGCATCGATCAGCTCGCCTTCAAAGAAGAGATGCGTGTCCATGGTGCGATGCCCGGTTGCCATCTGCGTACCCGCTACTACCAGCGCGACCGGCACCACTTCATAGAACTGCAGACCCTCTTTCTGCGAACTCACCCCGGTAATTGCACCGCGGAAAATCAGGCTGTGTTTACCCGGCGTGGTCACAATTGGCTTACGGGTACCAATAGCGGTTTTCATTTTGTTATTGGTGTAATTCAACAGCTCATCAAGCGTTTTTTGACCAATTTGTGTGGTCGGTTTAGGCGCAGGATAATAAGTAATCGGCGTCCAGAGAATACTGTCGTAATTAGCTTCGTTATAAGAAGGATCAACCCAACGCAGCGTTGGTTTTCCCGTCGCAGACGTCGTCTGCTGCAAGCCTGAATAGTCTTTTAAAAAGCCAGAATATTGTTCGGGAGCCGCGACTTTTGAAGAACAGCCCGCCAACGCCAACAGACCAGTAAGCACTGCAACTTTAAAAAAAGTTTGAGTACGCATGATAGTTTTCCATGTTATCTGCAAGTATGCATTTGAAGTTATAGCAAAAGACCGACGGGTTTGTTGTGACAAAAAATGATGCGGAGAGCACAAATTGCGAAAAGACTGCCCGGAAGCGTGCCGGGCAGTGAAAAATTACTGATTTATATCCAGTTGCCAGAACAGATGTTTGCCAAACGGGTCAATTTCATAGCCCGTCACCTCCTTGCGCACCGGTTCGAAAATGGTTGAATGCGCAATCATCACCGCCGGCATTTGATCATGCATCATTTGTTGAGCCTCTTTATACAGCGACACGCGTTTATCGCGATCGGTGGTTGATTTTGCTTCCGCAATAATTTTATCGAAGGGCTTGTAGCACCATTTCGCCGAATTTGAGCCACCGTTTGCCGAGGTACAGGTAAATAGCGGACCAAAGAAGTTGTCGGGATCGCCCGTTGCGGTCGTCCAGCCCATCAGCGCGGCCTGGTGTTCCCCGCCCTTCACGCGCTTAAGGTATTCGCCCCACTCGTAGGTGACGATTTTGGTCTGTACGCCGATTTTCGCCCAGTCGGCCTGAATCATCTCCGCCATGCGTTTCGCATTCGGATTGTACGGACGCTGCACCGGCATCGCCCACAGGTCGACGCTTACGCCGTTGGCAAAACCGGCCTCTTTCAGCAGCGCTTTCGCCTTTTCAGGATCGTAATCGTAATCCTTAAGCTCGCTGTCTGCGCTCCAGACGCCCGGCGGCAGCAGGTTCTTCGCCGCAGTGCCGGTGCCGTGGAAAACCGCATCAATAATGGCCGGCTTATTGATGGCCATCGCCAGCGCCTGACGGACTTTTACGTTATCCAGCGGCGGCTTTTGGGTATTGAACGCCAGAAAGCCGGTATTCAGTCCGGCTTTGCTCATCAGGTTGATGTCTTTGTTCGCCTTCATGCGCGGCAGGTCCGCCGGATTCGGGAACGGCATCACCTGACATTCGTTCTTCTCGATTTTGGCAAACCGCACGGAGGCATCCGGTGTAATGCTAAACACCAGCCGATCCAGCTTCGATTTACCCTGCCAGTAGTCGTCGAAAGCCGTAAACAGGATCCGCGAATCCTTCTGATACTGCGCCAGCTTAAACGGCCCGGTGCCTATAGGCTCCATATCCACCTTCTCCGGCGTGCCCGCTTTGAGCATCGCGTCGGCATACTCCGCGGACAGGATGGAGGCAAAATACCATGCCAGATCGGCGACAAACGGCGCTTCCGGGTGCGCCAGGGTAAAGCGCACGGTGTGGTCATCAATCTTATCAATGCCAGTAATCAGACTGCCAAACTCCAGACTTTCGAAGTTAGAGTAGCTGCCGTTAGAGACGTTGTGATACGGATGATTCACGTCTTTCTGGCGCATAAATGAGAAAATCACATCGTCTGCGTTAAAGTCGCGGGTCGGCGTGAAGGATTTATTGTTCTGGAATTTAACGCCTTTACGCAGATGGAAGGTATAAACCTTGCCGTCGTCGCTCACCTCCCAGCGCTCCGCCAGGCTTGGCACCAGCTCCGTGGTGCCGGGTTTGAAATCAACCAGCCGGTTATAGACCGGCACGGCGCTGGCGTCCACGCTGGTTCCCGAGGTGTATAGCTGAGGATTAAAGTTTTCAGGCGATCCTTCGGAGCAATACACCAGCGTTTTCGCGGCAACGGTGGAACTGACCGTGAGTGCAGCAAGCGCCAGCGCTAAAGTTGTGAGTTTGCTTTTCATCATTTATTCCTGTCTTTTTAATTCGACGGCTAATTAATTCTTTTGCCATTTCATAAATAACATTAAAGTGATGTGGCAAACACCCGAAAAATAAATAAGGAACAAATCACTATGGGCTCGCCGCTTTCCAGACAATTAACGCACCGTTTTTTCCGCTATCTCGCTATCACCAGCCAGAGCGATCCAAAAGTCAAAACCCTGCCCTCAACGCCGGGCCAGCACGACATGGCGCGGGAGCTGGCGCAGGAGCTGACACAGCTGGGTTTAGACGACATTGTGATTGATGAATTTGCTACGGTAACGGCGGTAAAAAAAGGCAACGTGCCCGGCGCGCCGCGCATCGGCTTTATTACCCATATTGATACCGTGGACGTGGGATTATCACCGGATATTCATCCACAAATATTAACGTTTACCGGTGAAGATCTCTGTTTGAATAAAGAGAAAGACATCTGGCTGCGGGTTAAAGAGCACCCTGAAATTCTGGCGTATCCGAATGAGGAGATTATTTTCAGCGACGGAACCAGCGTATTGGGCGCGGATAATAAATCGGCGGTCACGGTGGTCATGACGGTGCTGGAAAACCTGACGGCGGAACATCAGCACGGGGATATCGTCGTGGCGTTTGTGCCTGACGAAGAGATCGGTCTGAACGGTGCAAAAGCGCTGGACCTTAAGCGCTTTGACGTCGACTTCGCCTGGACCATCGACTGCTGCGAGCTGGGAGAAATTGTCTACGAGAACTTTAATGCGGCAGCCGCTGAAATCCGCTTTACCGGCGTAACGGCGCACCCGATGTCCGCCAAAGGCGTGCTGGTGAATCCCCTGCTGATGGCGACTGACTACATCAACCATTTTGACCGCCAGCAAACGCCGGAGTGCACCGAGGGGCGTGAGGGCTATATCTGGTTTAACGGCATTCAGGCCGGGCAAAACGAGGCCATTCTTAAGGCCAATATCCGCGACTTTGACAAGGACAGCTTTTCCGCCCGCAAGCAGCAGATTGCCGACGTAGCCGCGCTGGTTGCCGCCCGGTATCCAACGGCCAGGGTGGACTATCGCATTGAAGATACCTACAGCAATATCAGCAATGCGATTGGTGAGGACCGGCGCGCCATCGATCTGATGTTCGAGGCGATGGAATCGCTCGGCATCACGCCGAAGCCGACGCCCATGCGCGGCGGCACCGACGGCGCGGCGCTCTCGGCAAAAGGGCTACTCACGCCGAATTTCTTCACCGGCGCGCATAACTTCCACTCGAAGTTTGAATTCCTGCCGCTGTCGTCGTTCGAAGCGTCTTACAACACGGCCCTGCAGATCTGCCTGCTTGCTGCCCGCTAAGCGGGTTTGCGCGCCAGCATCGTGGCAAAGCGAAGCTTGATGCGGTTGCCGTTTTCGTCGGTGCGGTGCAGTTCGCCAACGTCTTCGTTGTATTTGAGCAACTCCCAGCCTTCGTAGTAGTTGCTCAGCTCACCGCTTTTGAACGCAAACGGGAAGCCGACGGTGCACGGGTAATCCGCCGTGTCCATCGCGGCAACAATCAGATTGTAGCCGCCGGGTATGGTGCAGCGCTGCATGTTGGCGATAAGTCCCGGGATGGTTTTTGACTCCAGGAACATCAGCACCACGGTGGAGAGAATAAAATCGTACTCGCCGTCAAAGCTCAGATTGTTGAGATCTTTAATCGCCGTATGGAGGTTGTCGATCCCTTCTTGCGCCTTGATGCGCTCGATATTCTCAATGCTCATCGGGTTCTTATCCCACGCGGTGATATCGTGGCCGTTGGCTGCAAGATAGAGGCTGTTGCGGCCATTGCCGCAGCCCAGATCCAGCGTTTTACCCGGTTTAATCTGTGCCGCACTGAACAGCACCTCTGAATGGGTGCGGGTTAAGCCATATTTCTCTGTGAAGTAATTCTCGTCGACGGTCATTATTTTTTCCTGAGCCTGCATAATTTGAAAGTGCATTATGAATGCCATTTTAAGGCGTTTACCGTCTGGTTGCCAGCCGTTCGAAGACCGAAAAATTTGCTACGTTTAGTTGAGACGCTTATCAGAGACCTAAAGATGAAAAAATATCGCCTTAGCGACGAAACACGCCTCTGGCAATGGAAAAACGGCGACACTACCCGCTCCGTCACGCTGCGGCAGATCATCGCGACAGTGGATTTTAACGACGTGACGGCCGACACGAAAGGCGGCTGGGTTGACGATGAGCGCGCCCTCGCGCAGGACGGCGACTGTTGGATCTACGACGAAAACAGCGTGGTGTTCGCCGGTGCAACCGTGTCCGGCAACGCGCGTCTTACCCTGCCGTGCATCGTTAGTCACGATGCGCATATCAGCGGCAGCTGCTGGCTGGACGCGGCAGAAGTCAGCCACGGAGCGCGCATAAGTGACAACGTCACCATTCAGCACTCCTGCGTGCGGGGCGAGTGTCATCTCTACGGCGACGCCCGCATTCTGCACAACAGCGTTATCATTGCAGCCAAAGGGTTGACGCCGGACCATGACCAGATCCTGCAAATCTACGATAAGGCGACCGTCAGCCAGTCGCGCATTGTGCACCAGGCGCAAATCTACGGCGAGGCGATGGTGAATTTTGCGTTTGTTGAGCACCGCGCCGAAATATTCGACAACGCCATCCTCGAAGGTAACGACTTAAATAACGTCTGGGTCTGCGACTGCGCAAAGGTCTATGGCAACGCCCGCGTGATTGCCGGTTATGACGACGATGCTATTCCGACGGTGCGCTACAGCTCTCAGATTGCGGAGAATGCCGTGGTGGAAGGAAACTGCGTCATCAAGCACCACGTTCTGATTGGCGGTCAGGCCTGGCTGCGCGGCGGGCCGATCATGCTGGATGATAAAGTGGTGATCCAGGGGCGCGCGCGGATCAGCGGCGATGTGCTCATCGAACACCGGGTTGAAATCACCGACGATGCGGTCATTGAAGCGTTTGCCGGCGAGAGCATTCACCTGCGCGGCGAAAAAGTGATTAACGGCGACCAGCGCATCACCCGCACCCCGCTGCTGGGGGCGTTATAGGGCGTAGATCTTCCCGTAGATGTTCACATCGTCAAAGCGACCGTTCAGGTATTCCGCTTCCCGCAGGCACCCTTCCAGCGTAAAACCGTTGCGTACGGCAACGCCGTTGCTGTGCTGATTCGCCACCCGACACTTGATCACAAAACGGCGGATCTCCCCGCGTTCAACGTAGTAGCGCATAAACGCCTGCAGGGACCGGGAGAGGATCCCCTGCCCCTGGTGGCCTTCATCCAGCCAGTAGCCGATGTACCCGGTCTTGTTCGTCGGTTCAATCGTGTTGAACGACAGCACGCCGACCAGCTCATCATCCTTGAAGATCAGAAACATTTTGGCGTAGCCGCGCTGGTGCAGCATCTGGTTACTCTGCACGTTGCGGCGGGTATCCTCTTCGCTACCTACGTGCTGCGCCCAGTCAAAGGCGGTTTGCAGAAAGATTCTGTTTTTGACGACGAGGTTGTGCAGATCGGCGGTATAGCGCTCTTCGACGGCGCGAAGCTCGAGAGCGTCAGATACCGGGATAATTTCGGATTTTGCTGCGGTCATTGCCCCTCACCCTAACCCTCTCCCGGAGGGAGAGGGAATCGATCGTTAACGCATTATCCGGTCGTCAACGTAGTT
The DNA here is from genome assembly GCF_003144775.1 of Enterobacter sp. CGMCC 5087. Taxonomy (NCBI): domain Bacteria; kingdom Pseudomonadati; phylum Pseudomonadota; class Gammaproteobacteria; order Enterobacterales; family Enterobacteriaceae; genus Enterobacter; species Enterobacter sp. CGMCC 5087. Next base: position 18,539 of record NZ_QFXN01000026.1, read on the forward strand.
ACGTTTATCCGGCGCCGGTGGGAAATACTGGTACAGCCATGTTTCACTGATGGCGTCGCCCTGGCAGCGCAGGAACAGACGCATATCCACAGGCTCCGTCGAATCCGAGGTTGGGTACCAGTCAAACAGGATGCGATAGCCGTCAAACGGTTCAACGTAGAGGATCTCCACCTGCTTCGCTTCACCGCTGGAGAGCGTAATCACCGGCTCGATGCCTTTTGGCGCAGCGGCCTTCAGATCGCCGCCGACAAAATCTATCGCAAAGCGACGGGCCCATACTTTCGGGTAGTTTTCGCCCGGCGCCCAGCCTTCCGGGAACCCGCCCATGCCGGTACGGGTGGCGAAGACGTTGGCCAGCGGAGAACGCACCGGCGGCATCGCGCTCCAGTAGAGGCGATATTTGAAGTCCAGCTCGTCGCCCGCTTTGACTGCTTTTTCCGGCTGCCAGAAGCAGACCACGTTATCCAGCGTTTCACCGGTGGTCGGGATCTCCATCAGGCCAACCGCGCCTTTACCCCAGTCGTTACGCGGTTCCACCCACAGGCTTGGACGCTTGTTGTACCACCCCATCACGTCCTGATAGTGGGAGAAATCGCGATCGAGCTGCAGCAGGCCGAACCCTTTCGGGTTTTTGTCCATATACGCGTTGAACTGCAGCTTCTGCGGGTTGTTCAGCGGACGACAGATCCACTCCCCGTTGCCGCGCCACATTGCCAGGCGGTCGGAGTCATGAATTTGCGGGTGAATGGTGTCACACATGCGGCGTTCGTTATTGCCACAGCTGAACATACTGGTCATCGGCGCAATGCCGAGCTGCTTGATGTCCTTCCGCGCGTAGAGGTGGTTTTCCACCTCCATGATCACCTGGCTCTTCTCGCAGTGGATCACGAATTTATAGGCGCCGGTGATGCTCGGGCTGTCCAGCAGCGTATAGACGGTAAAAGTCGTGTCGCCTGGCTTGACGGTTTCAAACCAGAAGGAGGTAAAGTCCGGGAACTCTTCCGGGGTGTCGGTAAAGGTGTCTACCGCCAGACCGCGCGCGGAAAGGCCGTACTGGTAGGTGTCATCCACCGCGCGGAAATAGCTCGCGCCCAGGAAAGAGACGATATCGCGACGCGCCAGCTCAGGTGCCTTAAAGGCGCGGAAGCCCGCAAAGCCGAGATCGCTTTGCCCTTCCAGCTGTTTGGTATCCACACCCGTTTCGCCGTAGCTGAACAGCTCCGGACGGAAGTGGATCTCGCGCGCCATAGAGGTCGACTGGTCCAGCGAGAACATCCGCACGCGGCGGCGGAACCCCATCCCCATATGGAAGAACTGCACGTCCAGCTGACGCCCTTCAATGTTGTTCCACAGTGACTGTTTTTCATCGTAGCGAATGGCGTTGTACGCCTGCGGCGTCATGGTGGCCAGCGTCTCCGGCAGCGGGCGCGGCGCGCCACCCCACGGGGTTTTTGCCAGGTCATGCGCCATGGATTGCAGTACGGAGAAGTCGAAACGACGGCTCTGGCCGTCAGCAATGTCAGAGTCGGCAGCGTATGCCGCTTTGGAAAACAGGGAAGCAAGGCCAGATGTGCCGCTCAGGGCTGCCACTGCCAGCGAGCCTTTTAGAAAACGTCTGCGATTCATGCCTGGAAAAACGTCCTTATGGTCGTGTGAATGTGTTCCGCGCTCGGCGAAATGACGGCAAGAAAGAACGCACAGCCTAAACAAAAATGGTTAAGAATCCAATTGTTGGCCGGTGATTATATGAACAAAGTGAGAAATATTTTCTGTCGACCAGAACGGCCCGAAAGTGGTGTAAAGAAAGCCTGGAAAATGTGTAGAAAAATGCCCCGGCGCGACATCGTTCGCCGGGGCTAATGAGGCGGTTATTTTACGCTGACATCGATACCCGGGAAGTACTTATCAGCGAGTTTAGCGATCGTGCCGTCGGCACGTACTTTATCGATCGCGGCATCAAGCTGCTTTTTGGTGGCCTCGTCACCCTTACGCAACCCAAAACCGATCCCACTGCCGAGGATAGTGTCGTCAGACACCGGTTTGCCGATGAAGCCAAACCCTTTCCCCTGCGGCTTACTGAGGAAACCTGCCTGCCCGGCCGCGGACATGACCAGCGAGGCGTCGATACGGCCATTCAGCAGATCGCCCCAGGCCATATTCTGATCTTTATAAGACACCACGGTGACACCCTGCTTTTCCCAGTGCTCTTTGGCATAGGTTTCCTGGATGGATCCCTGCAGCACGCCGATGGTTTTGCCCTTCAGCCCCTCAGGCGTTGCCTCAACCGCCGTACCTGCCTTGCCGACCAGCTGCGACGGAATACGGTAGATCGGCTGGGTAAAATCAATGCTCTTGCGGCGCTGCTCGGTGATGTTCATCGCCGAGTTGATGGCGTCAAATTTCTTCGCCACCAGGCCCGGGATCAGCGCATCAAAGGAGGTTTCAACCCAGCTGCACTTCAGCGCTGCCGCTTTGCAGATGGCATTCCCCAGTTCAACGTCAAACCCTTCCAGTTCGCCCGCCGCATTGCGGCTCTCAAACGGCGGATATTCCGCTTCCAGCCCGTAACGCAGCTCGGTAGCCGCGAAGGAAGAAAAAGTACACAGCAATCCCATGCCGACAACTAACGCGCGTAATTTCATCTACAACTCCTCAGAGCCTATCTCAGCGTGGTTTAACCCGACACAGGGCCTGGGCACCTGCCCGTAACGTCGCCTCATCTTTCGCAAAAGAGAGACGAATCAATTTATTATCCGTACCGTCCGCATAAAACGCCGACAGCGGAATGGTGGCAACGCCGTACTCAACGATCAGCCGTTTCACCAGCTCACTGTCGCGCTCGTCGCTGAACTGGCTGTAGTCCGCCAGCATGAAGAACGATCCGGCGCTCGGCAGCAGCGTAAACGGCGAATCGGCCAGCAGGCTGTGCAGCAGATCGCGCTTGCGCTGGTAAAACGCCGACAGCGACAGCCAGGTTTGCGGGTCGAGCATATGCTCAGCAAACGCGTGCTGCATTGGCGTATCGGCAGAAAACATTAAAAATTGATGGACTTTACAAATCTCGTCCATCAGTACCGCCGGTGCAACACAGTAACCCACGCGCCACCCGGTGACGTGATAGGTTTTTCCGAAAGAGGAAATAATCACGCTGCGCTCCGCCAGCTGCGGGTGCGTGGCCATCCCGTGGTGCGGCTCGCCGTCAAAAACGACGTGTTCGTACACTTCGTCAGACAAAATAATGATATCGGTATTGCGCGTCAGCGCCGCCAGCTGCTGCAGGTCATTGGCGGAGAAGACCTGGCCGCTCGGGTTGTGCGGCGTATTAATGATGATCATGCGCGTGCGCGGCGTGATCGCGGCGCGAACCTCATCCCAGTTGACGGCAAAATCCGGCACGGTGAGCTTGATGGCAATCGGGGTTGCCCCCTGAAGACGGACAATCGGCGCGTAGCTGTCAAAGGACGGCTCAAAGTAGATCACCTCATCGCCCGGGTGCACCAGCCCGCTAATCGCCGAATAGAGCCCTTCGCTGGCGCTGGCGGTCACCAGCACCTCGCTGGCAGGGTCGTACTGCGTGCCGTATAGCGTGGCAATTTTATCGGCAATACGTTCTTTGAGCGGCTGTAGGCCGGTCATCGATGCGTACTGGTTATGCCCCGCCTCCATTGCGCGGGTGACGCCCGCAATCAGCTTCGGGTCGCAGGAAAAATTCGGTGCGCCCTGAGAAAGGTTAATCGCGTTATGCTGCGCCGAGAGCTGGCCGATAACGGTAAAAATGGTGGTTCCCACATCCGGCAGTTTGGAGCGCGTTTGCACAGGCGTTCGTAAAGTCATCCTCTTTCCCTTCTCATGGACATTGCATAACTATTCAAACAACATCTGTGCTGTCGGGACAATCGAATTGTTGTCATAATAGCCATGAGAAAAATGCATAGCTGAGGTGATTTTTATGTCACGCCGTTCGCTCCCCCTTAATGCCATCGACGCATTTTTAGTCACCGCGCGTCACCTCAATCTTACCCATGCCGCCGCCGAACTGTGTCTGACGCAGGGGGCAGTGAGCCGCAAGATTGCCTCCCTTGAGGCGTGGTTTGGCTTTCCGCTTTTTGAACGCCACGCGCGCGGGCTGCGCCTCTCACCGCAGGGCAGCGCCCTGCTTCCGGAGCTGCAGTCCGCTTTCGAGCAGCTGCTGTCCGTGGCCGACCAGGCCCGCAGCCAGCACAGGGTGATCCGGCTGAAGGCCCCCACCTGCGCCATGCGCTGGCTGGTGCCGCGCCTGCTGGAGGTGGAGCGCGAGCATCCGGATCTGCAGATCGCGCTGACCACCACCACCGATCACAACGTCAATTTCAAAACCGAATCTTACGACGCGGCCATCGTGTTCGGCACGCACATGAGCGCAGGCGATCTGCTGTTCGAAGAGGCGCTAACCCCGGTGATAAGCCCGGTGCGGGCGGGGGCAACGCTGGGATCGCTGACGTTCCTTCACCCCACAAGGGATAAGACGGACTGGTCGCTGTGGCTGACGAAACAGGAAGGCCCGGGCTTTGCCATGCACAAAAATCAACACTTCGACACGATGGATCTCGCCATTACGGCCGCCATTCAGGGGCTGGGCGTCGCCATCGCCGACGAAACGCTGGTGGCAGAAGATATTCACGCTGGAAGGCTGGTACGGCCCTATGAGACAAGCATTAAAACTGGCGCAAGCTACCGGCTGGTGCTACGCGAAACGCCAGGCGAGGAAAATGGTCTCGCGGCGTTTCGCGCCTGTTTGCTTAATCGAGGCTGACGTGGTGCTTCATTACCCGCTTGAAGAGGCTCATACGGGCGCGCATAAAGCGGTTTTCAAGCCTGAACGCTGCATGTTTATTCACGCCAATGCGTAACAGAACGTCCCGACCTTTGCGGCACGCGGGCCAGTGCGTCGGCCCGGGCAAGCTGTCGCGAGGACCCGCGTCACGCGCAAAGCTCACCCAGTAATCCGCCACGTGGGCAGCAAACTGCAGATCTCGCTCATTGACGTACTGACGTGAAGGCTCCACCTGACCGAGCGTATCGAAGACGTAGGGAACTTCGTTGCCGTGCCAGGCACCGTTGATGTACGTGGCATGTTCCGCCTCTGCAACATAGTCAAACCAGTAGCGCCAGCACAATCCGCCGACGCGCTGCTGGGCCTGCATCACCACGTAGCCCATGGTGGTAAACGCCATGTCGCGGCACACCTGCCTGCCCAGCTCTTCATCGCCTTTCACGCCCGGATAGAGCAATTTAATCAGCCCGAGCCCGAAGCGGCGTTCGCGCCGAAGCTTCTGAATTTGCCCGGCAAGATCGATGCCAAACACCGCCATCACGCTGGCCTCATCGCTGTTGGAGCCAATCATTACCGGCACCGGATGCTGACGGGCGGCGAAAAAGACGTCCAGCATGGCTTCCGGCAGAACACAGTCTCCTGCGATAGGCGCCGGGGCGACGTTCAGCGGCGCGGTGAGCGGCCAGAACGCCTCGGGCGGAATGGCGCGCAGCTGCCCGGCGGTCGCATTTTCCAGGCCGAAATGGGCGGCCAGCGCTTCCCCTTTTTGCAGGGCCTGCTCGCGCGGCGTGTCAGGCAAGGTGTATCCGCTTTGTACAATCGCCTTATGGAACAATCCAGCTGCCAGCGGAGAGGCCAGCAGTGAGAGCACGCTGCGCGCGCCAGCGGATTCTCCAAACAGGGTCACATTGGCGGGATCGCCGCCAAACCCGGCGATGTTATCCCGCACCCATTCGAGCGCGGCGATCTGATCCAGCAGGGCAAAATTATGCACCACGCGCCCTTCCTCGCCTTCCAGCGCGGGATGGGCGAAAAAGCCGAGATGGCCGAGACGGTAGTTAATCGTGACCACAACCACGCCGCGCGCGGCCAGCGCTTTGCCGTTATACGGCGGCAGGCCGCCGGCACCAATCGTAAACCCGCCCCCGTGCAGCCAGACCATAACCGGCAGCGGCTCGGCGCGCTCTGCGGGAGACCAGACGTTAAGGTAGAGGCAATCTTCGGAAAACTGGCCCGGATCGCCGCCGCCTAGCTCCTGACAGTACTCGCTGCTTTGCCAGCTTGAGGGCGAGAAGGCCGTGGCCTCGCGCAGGCCATCCCAGCGTTCAGGCGGCCGGGGCGAGCGCCAGCGCCACTCCCCCACGGGCGGCGCGGCGTAGGGAATACCGCACCAGACGTGAACGTTTTCATCGGTTAAACCAGACAGTGCGCCCTGGCGCGTTTCAACCACAGGGACGGAAGGATTTTGCATAACGACCTTAATTTTTCCATCACACCCCAGCAGAGTAACGATTTCAGAGCAAACCGCAACGCTGTTTGCTGCGCGTTTCAGCCTCCTGGTAGAGCGTAAACTCGTCATACACCGGGCATCCCAGCGCGTCTTCAAACGCATCGCGGCTGGCGTTACCGTGGCTGCGGGCCTGGGTTTCGTTCCCGAGGTTGGACTGGAAAATCCCCGCGGCGCTGACCGGGAGGAAATCTTCGTAGGTGATCGGCTGGGCAACCACCCATCCGCGCTCGATCAGCGGCTGCGGATCGTCTCCGGGACGAAACGCATGCCGATGCGCTTCCCCGGCTGGCGTCAGGCGGTAGCGGAAATAAGCCAGCTCCTGACGGCGCATGAGCATTTCGCTGTCCGGGAAGGCGTTAAAAATCTCCCGCAGATGCAGCTGATGGGTCAGGTTATCTTTACCGGTACCGGCCTGGGCGAGGAGGCTATCGTACAGTTCACGGCCTTTCGGGGTCAGCGCCACGCCGCGCTGTTCAATCTCACCGAAGCGCGCGGTGTGGGTGCCTTTATGTTCACCGGCAAACAGCACCGGCTCTTCCAGCGCCTTGAAGCTGGTTTGACGCAGCAGGACGGGCACCTCGCGACGCGGCGGGCCTTCTATCAGAATTTTCGGCTCGATACCGTACTTCGGCATCAGCTCCTGCACCCGATCAATGTCCAGCGTGCGAGGCGTGAGATGGTTAATGTGGCAGCCGGGGAAGCAGACCACATCGGCAATCAACCGGTGCTCGTTGTGCAGCGCAAGATAGGTTTCCTGATCGACCGTCGCGTGACGGTGCCAGCGGAAGGTTTCCAGCGCTTCCTGCACAAACTCGTGCGCCTGCTCGTCAGTAAACTGCCCTTCCGATTCATACAGATCGAGAAGCGCCAGACAGCGCGGGGTGAAAATATTCCGGTGAGAGAGGATTTCCGCCGCACGTTCGCGCAGCGCGACGTTTTCAATCAGCTCAAGGCGCAGCAGCGACGTAAAGATGCGGAACGGATTACGGCACAGCGCCGCATCATCGATCGGGCGAAACGCCGTTGAGTGAACTGGCACCCCCGCCTGGGAGAGATCGTAATAGCTGACCGGGAACATACCCATAATGGCAAACATACGGCGCAGGGTTGAAAGTTCCTGTGCCGTGCCGACGCGGATCGCCCCGTGACGCTCCACGTTCAGGCGCGCAAGCTCATCGGCGTTAGCCAGTTGTTCATGTAATAGTGGATTATTTTCCAGAACCGCCAGGTTTACGTCCGCAACCAGTTCAAGCAAGGTGCCGTACTGCGGAACTTCCTGCTGGTACATCGCCGACATAGCCTGCGAAAAGTGTTCCCGAATGTCATCAGCCGTGATGGTGTTCGCCATGATGTCATGCCTCCAGTGAATATTACCTGGAGTGTAGAGAAACCCGTTCCTTCCGGGGGGAAGAATTTCTGAATTGTGATCTTAAGACGACAGTGGTCAAACCGTGTGCTACTGGTCCCTGAAGAGCGCCGAACGGAACCGCCCTTTTAACCTGAACGCTTTTATCCAGGATTTTCCTTATAATTATTTAGAGTTCCGCTTTCTAGCTATAAAGGAGTATTTTTGGGGTCTCTCCTGAATGCCAATTAACCAATTTGAGTAAGCCATTATTTTTATCCTCACCTTTCAAATTTTAGCTCGAAGTTAGGATTAATCTGAATGGTTGTTTACAAGTCCTTCCTGTCTATCCATATTTCCTTTTTAAGCGAAGCGTAAATTTACAAATATTTAAAAATAACGCAGCCGCAAATAGCAAAACGCATTTGACGGGTGCCGCGCAGCGACTAGAGTTATTACTCGAACGACGAGTGATACGGAATATTTTCGTATCGTACTGACATAACCAATATATGACTATGAGGTTTAATATGGCAGAGCATCGTGGTGGTTCCGGTAATTTCGCTGAAGACCGTGAAAAAGCATCAGAAGCAGGACGTAAAGGTGGCCAGCATAGCGGTGGGAACTTTAAAAACGATCCGCAACGCGCTTCTGAAGCGGGTAAGAAAGGAGGACAGAACAGTCACGGCGGAGGCCGTAAATCTGATAACTCCTGATCTTATTTAATACTCTTTTAATAAAACCAGAGAGCATGCTGCGGGCTGAAAAGCTCGCAGTACCCTTTCTTTATTTTACCGGAGCGTAATTATTATGAATATGAAAAGCGTCGAGGATGTCTTTATTCATCTTCTGTCGGATACCTACAGCGCAGAAAAGCAGCTAACCCGAGCGTTAAGCAAGCTTGCCCGCGCCGCCTCCAGCGAGAAGCTGAGCGCAGCTTTTACTGCACACCTGGAAGAGACGCAGGGTCAGATTGAACGTATTGACCAAATCGTTGAGCAGGAAGACGGTATTAAGATCAAACGCATGAAGTGCGTGGCGATGGAAGGCTTAATTGAAGAAGCCAACGAAGTCATCGAAAGTACGGAAAAAAATGAAGTACGTGATGCCGCACTTATTGCCGCCGCGCAAAAAGTCGAGCATTACGAGATTGCCAGCTACGGTACCCTTGCCACATTAGCAGAACAACTGGGCTATAAAAAAGCCGTTAAGCTTCTTGCCGAAACGCTGGAAGAAGAAAAAGAGACCGACCTTAAACTCACCGACCTGGCCGTAGGAAATATTAACCAAAAAGCGCAGAGATGACGCAATAATACAGGTTAAATAAAATGAGCATCAGTCCAAGGACAATTAAACGGTGCCATTTAGCGGCAGCCATAATATGGTTCATTCTCGCCATCCCCTCCGTAATATGGTGGAAGAATAGCGTACTATGGGTCATTATCATCAGTATTTACGCCAATATTGTCGGCCATTTATCTGGCTACAGTGCCGCGCGTGCCGATCAGGCTGCTGAAAGTGAGACCAAATAAGCGAACCCCTAATGAGGATACAATAATGAATCACGTAGAACACTACCATGACTGGCTACGCGATGCCCATGCGATGGAAAAGCAAGCCGAATCTATGCTGGAATCCATGGCGAGCCGTATCGATAATTATCCTGATGTTCGCGCCAGAATTGAGCAGCATATTAATGAGACAAAACGGCAAATTACATTGCTGGAAGAAATCCTCGACCGTAATGATATTTCTCGTTCGGTTTTAAAAGATTCGATGAGCAAAATGGCGGCGCTCGGGCAGTCCATTGGCGGCATGTTCCCGTCGGATGAGATCGTAAAGGGCTCGATCAGCGGCTATGTTTTCGAACAGTTTGAAATAGCCTGTTATACCTCCCTGCTCGCGGCGGCTAAGAAAGCAGGCGACGTCGCCTCGGTACCGGCCATCGAGACGATTCTGGCTGAAGAACGCGAAATGGCCGACTGGCTGATCCGCCATATTCCTCAGACCACGGAACAGTTCCTGCTGCGTTCAGACGCATCGGGCGTCGAAGCAAAAAAATAATCAGGGAGAACAAACATGTTCCGACACGTCAAACAGCTGCAATACACGGTTCGCGTTGCCGAACCGAACCCTGGCCTTGCCAACCTTTTACTGGAACAGTTCGGTGGGCCACAGGGCGAACTGGCTGCCGCCTGCCGGTACTTTACGCAAGGATTGAGCGATGACGATCCGGGCCGTAAAGATATGCTGATGGATATCGCCACCGAGGAGCTAAGCCACCTCGAAATCATCGGTACCCTGGTCGGCATGCTTAATAAAGGTGCCAAAGGCGCGCTGGCGGAAGGGGTGGAAAACGAGGCCGAGCTGTATCGCTCCATGACCGAAAACGGCAATGACAGCCACATCACCTCCCTGCTGTACGGTGGCGGCACCCCGCTCACTAACTCGGCGGGCGTGCCCTGGACGGCGGCCTACGTCGATACCATCGGCGAGCCAACGGCGGACCTGCGCTCAAACGTGGCAGCAGAGGCCAGAGCGAAAATCATCTATGAACGGCTGATCAATGTAACCGACGATCCCGGCGTAAAGGATGCTCTGGCTTTCCTGATGACGCGCGAGGCGGCGCATCAGCTCTCCTTTGAGAAGGCGCTGCAGTCCATCCGTAATAATTTCCCACCGGGAAAATTGCCGCCAATCGAGGAATTCACCAACAAGTACTACAATATGTCTGAAGGTGGAGAGGTTCGCGGAAGCTGGAACAGCGATAAACATTTCGATTACGTTGAGTCCCCCCAGCCTGCGGTTGACGGCGGCGATGGCAGCGCAAGCGTCACGCTCACGACCGAACAGGCAACCCTGGTCAAGGCGATGTCTGCCCGCACGAAGTCCGATCCACATTCCGACCCGCTGACCGGTGCCGAGCTGGGTGCCGGTAAGACTAAACCGTAATCGGTTTTGCCGGGCAGCCATAAACTGCCCGGCAATTCTCGTGCCCCATCGTTTCAGAGGTACGGACCATGTTCGAACTCGACGCGTTCCATCTGGCCAGAATTCAGTTCGCTTTTACCGTCTCGTTTCATATCCTTTTTCCTGCTATTACCATCGGCCTCGCCAGCTATCTGGTGGTGCTGGAGGGCATGTGGCTGCGCACCAAAAACGACGTCTGGCGATCGTTGTACCATTTCTGGCTCAAGATATTTGCCGTTAACTTCGGGATGGGTGTCGTTTCCGGGCTGGTCATGGCGTACCAGTTTGGCACCAACTGGAGCGGGTTCTCACAGTTCGCGGGCAGTATTACTGGCCCCCTTCTGACCTATGAGGTGTTAACCGCCTTCTTCCTCGAGGCCGGTTTCCTTGGCGTCATGATGTTCGGCTGGAATAAGGTCGGCCCGGGTCTGCACTTCTTTTCAACCTGCATGGTGGCGCTCGGCACGCTGATGTCGACCTTCTGGATCCTCGCGTCCAACAGCTGGATGCATACGCCGCAGGGCTTCACTATTGAAAACGGACAGGTTATCCCGCAGGACTGGCTGGCGATCGTCTTTAATCCCTCCTTCCCTTACCGCCTGATTCATATGGCTATCGCCGCGTTTCTGAGCAGCGCGCTGTTTGTCGGCGCGTCGGGCGCATGGCACCTGCTGCGCGGTAACGATACTCCCGCCGTCCGCACCATGTTTTCCATGGCGATGTGGATGGCGCTGCTGGTCGCCCCTATCCAGGCGGTCGTGGGCGATATGCACGGCCTGAACACGCTTGAGCATCAGCCGGCTAAAATTGCCGCCATTGAGGGACACTGGGAAAATCCGCCCGGCGAGGCCACCCCGCTGCTGCTGTTTGGTCTGCCGGATATGGACGAAGAGCGCACCAAATACGGGCTGGAGATCCCCGCGCTCGGGAGCCTTATCCTGACGCACAGCCTGGATAAGCAGGTCCCGGCGCTGAAGGATTTCCCGAAAGAAGATCGGCCAAACTCAACCATCGTTTTCTGGTCGTTCCGCGTCATGGTCGGGATGGGGCTGCTGATGATTACCCTCGGGCTTATCAGCGTCTGGCTGCGCTATCGCCATCGGCTATACCACTCTCGCCCGTTCCACTGGTTTGCCCTCTGTATGGGGCCTGCCGGGCTGCTGGCGCTGCTCGCCGGCTGGGTCACCACCGAGGTGGGCCGCCAGCCGTGGGTGGTTTACGGCTATCTGCGCACCATCGACGCGGTATCGCTGCACAGCACCCTGCAGATGAGCATCAGCCTGCTGGCGTTCTTCGTCGTCTACTCGTCGGTGTTTGGGGTGGGCTATGTTTACCTCATCCGGCTGATTAAGAAAGGACCACAGCCTGTCGATACGCTGACGTCAAACACCTCGGGCACCCCCGCCCGTCCGCTGTCTGCCGCTGAGTCTGTTCCTGAAGAGGAGAGAACCTGATGGGCGTCGATATCTCAGTTATCTGGTTTGCCATCATCGTCTTTGCCACGCTGATGTACATCATCATGGATGGCTTTGATCTGGGCATCGGCCTGCTGTTTAACTTCGTGGGCGATGCGAAGGAGCGCGATGTGATGGTCAACAGCGTGGCGCCGGTCTGGGACGGCAATGAGACCTGGCTGGTGCTCGGCGGCGCGGGGCTGTTCGGCGCGTTTCCGCTGGCCTATGCGGTGATTATTGATGCGCTCACCATCCCCCTCACCGCGATGCTGATCGGCCTCATCTTTCGCGGCGTCGCCTTTGAGTTCCGCTTCAAAGCCACGCCGTCGCACCGCAAATTCTGGGATTACTCCTTTGCCGGCGGCTCTCTGCTCGCGACCTTCAGCCAGGGCGTGGTGGTGGGCGCCGTGATTAACGGCTTCGACGTTGAGGGGCGGCGTTTCGTTGGCTCCGCCCTTGACTGGCTCACCCCCTTCAATCTCTTCTGCGGTATCGGTCTGGTTGTGGCCTACACGCTGCTGGGCACCACCTGGCTCATTATGAAAAGTGAAGGCGCGCTGCAGGCCCGCATGCGCGAGCTGACCCGCCACGTGCTGCTGGCGCTGATGGTCGTCATCGCTGTGGTGAGCATCTGGACGCCGCTCGGCTGGCAGTACGTTGCCGACCGCTGGTTTACCCTGCCCAACTTCTTCTGGTTCCTTCCGGTGCCTCTGCTGGTCGGGCTTTTCAGCGTGCTGATCTGGCGCCTGACCCGCAACCCGGCCAGCCACGCGCGCCCCTTCCTGCTGACGCTGGGGCTTATTTTCCTCGGGTTTAGCGGGCTCGGCATCAGCCTCTGGCCGAACATTATTCCGCCGCGCATCACCCTGTGGGAAGCTGCGGCCCCGCCTGCCAGCCAGCTGTTTATGCTGGTAGGCACGTTGCTGATTATTCCGGTGATCCTGGTGTACACCGCCTGGAGCTACTACGTCTTCCGGGGCAAAGTGTCGGATACTGAAGGCTATCACTGAGGAACGCTATGACCGACTGGCATACACGAGCCATTATTTATCAGATTGATACCGCGCTATTTTATGATTTGAACGGCGATGGCTGCGGGGACATCGCCGGGATCGCGGCCAAGCTGCGCTATATTCGCCGCATGGGGGCGACGGTCATCTGGATCACCCCGTTTTACCTCACGCCCTTTCTCGATGAAGGCTACGACGTCAGCGACCACCTCCAGGTGGATCCCCGCTTCGGAAAGCTGGCCGATATCATCGCTTTTATCGAACAGGCCCGCGAGCTGGGCATGCAGGTCATTATCGAGCTGCTGATCCAGCACACGTCGGACGCGCATCCCTGGTTCCAGCAGGCCCGCCGTAACCCGGCGTCACCCTATCGTGATTACTACCTCTGGTCGGATAACGACGAGGACGATACGCCCCCCATGTTTCCCGGCGTGGAAAAGAGCATCTGGACCTGGGACGACGAGGCGGGACAATACTACCGGCACATGTTTTATCGCCACGAGCCGGATCTGAACCTCACCTCGCCCGCAGTGCTTAAAGAGATTGAAAACATCATCCTCTTCTGGCTCAAGCTTGGCGTGTCGGGATTTCGCCTCGATGCCGCGTCCCACCTCACCACCCAGGCAGGGAACGGTGATGAAAAAAAGGGTCTGTGGATCCTCGAGCATATGCGGCGTCTTATCGAAGAGCGCAATCCGGACGCGATCCTGCTTGGCGAAGTTGACGTAGACGTTGAGACCTATAAAGACTACTTCGGCAAAAACGACCGCCTGAATCTGGTGCTCAATTTCTGGCTCAACAAGTATTTCTACGTCAGCCTGGCCCGCAAAAGCGCCCGCCCGCTGCGCAATGCGGTGAAGAAGATGATCGTCCCGCCTGACTCCTGCTGTTTTGCCAACTGGCTGCGCAACCACGACGAGCTGGATCTGGAAGGCATTAGTCAGAAAGACAAACAGTTTGTCCTCGACACGTTCGCCCCTGATGAGGAGATGAACGTCTATCAGCGCGGGATCCGCCGTCGCCTGGCCCCGATGCTCAACGGCGATCGGAAGCGGCTGGCGTTCTGCCACGCGGTGCTGTTTTCCCTGCCGGGTGTCCCGGTGATGCGCTACGGCGACGAGATCGGCATGGGTGACGACCTGGATCTGGAGGAGCGCTACGCCGTCCGCACCCCGATGCAGTGGGCGGGGTCACAGGGAGGCGGTTTCTCTGCAGCCGACCCTGAAAAATTTATCGCACCGATTATCGACCACGGCCCTTACCGCTATCAGAAAGTCAACGTCGCCGATTCGCTGCTTCACCACAACTCGCTTCTGCACCGGATCATCGATATTGCCAATACCCGCTCGGAGTTCCCCGAAATTGCCGTTGCGCCCTTTCGCCTTATCACAATCGATGATGACGCGGTGCTGGGGCTCTATTACGAGACCGACGAGCGCAGCATCCTGACCTTCGTCAACTTCAGCAACCAGCCGGTGCAGTTCACCGCCAAAGGGATCCGCAACGCCACCTGGACCGCCTGTCTCGAGGACAAGCGCTATGATGACGCGCTGATTTGCGGTAAAACCGTAAAGCTCAGTCTTGGCGGCTACGGCTATCGCTGGTTCTGGACGCACCGTAGCGCGCTGCGCTGATTACGGTTTCCGGCGGGTTATCAGACGCGTCAGCACTATTCCCGCCACCGCGAGGGCGCCCAGCGCCACCTTACCCGGCATGCCGGAGGTGACGGACGGTGCGCGGGTTTTCGCCTCGTTAGTAAAGCGGCCATGGATTTTATGCAGATCGTTAACCGGCTGGTCGAGATAGTCCCGACGATCCGGCGCGTTGAGATCGTCGGTCATCTGGCCTTCCCACGCCTTTTTCACCATCAGCCGGTCGAGAAAACCGGGGAAGAAAAATTGCCCGACAATTGACTGGATGGTGCTGCTGCCGACCCACAGCTCGCGAACCGGTTTTTGCGCCACCCTGAAGATGGCGCTGGCGGCCACCTCAGGCTCAAAGACGGGCGGCACCGGGCGCATCGCCCAGGCAAACTTATTCCTCGCCCATTCGAACTGCGGGGTATTGAGCCCGGGCATCTGCACCATCGAAAGCTGAACCCGGCTGTTCTCATGCATCAGCTCGGTACGCACCGCGTCGGTGAACCCGCGGATCGCCGCTTTTGCCCCGCAGTAGGCTGACTGCAGCGGAATGGAACGGTAGGCCAGCGCGGACCCCACCTGGATTATTACGCCCCTGTCGCGCGGAACCATAAGTTCGAGCGCGGCGCGAGTGCCGTTCACGTAGCCGAGGTACGTCACCTCAGTCACGCGGCGAAACTCGTCCGGCGTGAGGGTTCGGAACGGTGCCAGAACGGCCCCCATGGCGTTGTTCACCCAGACATCAATCGCGCCGAGGCGATACTCAATTTCGTTAGCGGCATCCACCACCGCCTGGCTGTCGGCGACGTCCGCCTGCACGGCGTGGGCATTAACGCCAAAGCGCCGTAATTCCTCCTGGGTAGAGTGCAGGCTGGCTTCATCGCGGGCGATGAGCCCCACGTCGTAACCCGCCTTTGCAAAGTGCAGCGCCGTGGCTTTTCCAACGCCCGCCGTCCCGCCGGTAATGACTATGACAGCCATAGAACCTCCAACTGAGTTTTATCCGTTAATCCCGTCCGACAACGTTGTCACAAGTTCAGCCAGCGAGTAATGCACCGCTTTTTCGACCACGTCCTGACAGTCACCGGAGAAAAGCACGGTGCGGGTCTTCGTCTCGCCGCGTATGTTCCACGCAAAGCAGACCGTCCCCGCCGCCGTGCCGTCGTCGCCCCCTTCCGGGCCCGCGTAGCCGCTGATGGCGATGCTGATATCCGCCTGGGCGATGTCGCGGATACTGGCGGCCATCTCGGTTACCGTCTGCTCGCTCACGGCCGTAAACCGCTCAAGCGTCTCAGGGCGCACGCCGAGGATCCGCGCTTTGGCTTCATCGCTGAACACGACCAGGCCGACATCATAAAATTCGGCGGTGTTTTCCTCTGCGCAAAGCGCCACCGAGAGCTTTCCGCCCGTGCAGGATTCCGCGGTGGTTAAGCGAAGCCCGAGATCGGTTAATTTGCTCGCCAGCTTTGTCGTCAGTTCACCCACGGTATTATTGCTGTCGTGAAAAAGATTGCTCATCTTGCCGCCTCTTATTTCTCGAAAGGAATGATTGAAATATGGCCATTGCGCTCAAGTATGGCATATTTAATGTCGCTTATTTCCGTAATACCATTATTTTGACGCGCGGACACCAGAATATCATCACAGGACACGTCAACTTTTTTCAGTTTATCGGCTAACGGCACGCCGTTCTCAACAAGAATAACAGGAGTGCCATCCAGAATATTCTCAACCGGCGAGAAATATTTCTTCATCAGCCCGAAAATAATATCCACTACCACCAGCGTGGTAATAGTAATCATCGCGCCGGTCACGGAAAAATCTTGTCCGAGAAGCGCCTGCTGCGTGGCTTCACTAATTATAAGGAGCAGAATGAGATCGAAGCTGGTCATCTGCAGCAGCGCGCGACGCCCGGCCACTTTAAATACCACCACCAGAAACAGATAAATAGCCAGCGCGCGAAAGACCATATCCATATCAGCCTCCTAGGGGTAAATAAATTGCCAGATGTTAATTTCCGGCTCGCTGTTGACGCGGAAGACGGTGTTCCATTTACCGGCTCTGGAAGGTGTCGTGAAGAGTAACACGGAGAAGCTGTCGGTTTTTTTCAGGTTGTTATAGACAAAAAAGAGGGTCTTTCCGCGGCTGTACATAGCATCCGGCTGCGGCCAGACGCTGCCGGGCTCATACGCATCGCTGCTCTCGCTGGCCATGCTGAGGACATACTTCCCCTCCGTTTGCACCGGAAACGCGAGCGCCATCCGCGTCTCTGTCTCCCGTCGCCCAAAGCGTTCATAGTTTATAGTCAATGATTTAGCAGAATTCGTTTTGACAGTATCACTGACCATTCCGCTGGAAAAAAAACCGGCAATCGCCGCGACGATAATACCCAGCAGAACAATAAAACCCACCTGACGAAACGCGTATTCAAATGTCAGCAAACGGTAACTCTCATCTATCCCGGGTAACTTTTCATTTTCACGCTTCATGGCCATCGTCACCGTTTCGCTTATTATCCGATAATTTTGATTTCTAACGCGAATGTTTTTAGGACTTATCACATTTGCCACATAAAGGAATAGCAACAATACTTAATAAGTCAAGACACGCAAAATGAAGGATATCGGATGAAATTATCACTTATTTCCGCTTTATTGATATTTTTGGTTCCGGCCGCATGGGCAGATAATAACGGGGGTTTACAAAAAGGCGAAGCGCCACCGCCTCCCCACGCGCTTGATAGCGGATATCGCGGAACCGACGACGCGCGTATTATGACCATCAGGCAGGCAAAAGAATTGCATGATGGTGCGACAATTTCATTACGCGGTAATCTTATTGACGGGAGCGGCGATAAGTTTGTATTTCAGGATAAAACCGGAAAAATCGACGTTATTATTCCCCAGGCAGTCTTCGACGGCAGAACGGTAAAACCCGACCAGATGATCAGTATCAACGGTTCGCTTGATAAAAAATCATCTCCTGCCGTCGTCCGTGTCGATCGTTTGCAGAAATAATTCAGCGAAGCGTTAACGCTGCAGTTATCCATCAAATCTCACCCCTTGGCTTAAGGAGTCAGCTATGAGTGATACTAAACAACGTACGAACGCTTACCCGCAGCCCCCGTTCCCGGAACAGCCGCAAACGCCGCCGGGACTGGCATCCGAAATGCAGCCCGTACCCGACCACGGGGAAAAAAGCTACAAAGGACATGGCAGACTTGCCGGCAAAAAAGCGCTGATTACTGGGGGCGACTCCGGCATTGGTCGCGCGGTCGCTATCGCCTATGCTCGTGAAGGCGCTGACGTTGCCATTAACTACCTGCCTGAAGAGGAAAAAGACGCCGCTGAGGTCATCGACCTGATTGAAGCCGAAGGTCGCAAGGCTATCGCGCTGCCGGGAGACGTCCGGGACGAAACCTTCTGTCAGAATCTGGTCGAAGAAGCCGTGTCGAAACTGGGCGGGCTGGACATTCTGGTCAACAATGCCGGTCGTCAGCAGTACCGTGAATCGCTTGAGGAACTGACCACGGAAGATTTTGACGCAACGTTTAAAACCAACGTTTACGCCCCTTTCTGGATCACCAAGGCGGCGCTGCGCCACCTGAAAGCGTCGTCCGTTATCATTAATACCTCGTCCGTTCAGGCGGTGAAGCCTAGTCCCGTGCTGCTGGACTACGCCCAGACGAAAGCCTGTCTGGCGGTGTTTACCAAATCCTTAGCCAAACAGCTGGGTCCGAAAGGCATCCGCGTCAACGCGGTTGCCCCTGGCCCTTACTGGACGGTACTGCAATCCAGCGGCGGACAGCCGATGGAAAAAGTGAAGGAGTTCGGTGGCGACACCCCGCTGGGACGTCCGGGCCAGCCCGTCGAGATAGCCCCGCTGTACGTCACGCTGGCCTCGGATGAATGTTCATTCACGTCCGGCCAGGTGTGGTGTTCCGATGGCGGTGACGGCGTGATCTAAACCGGTAAACGATCCCCCTCCGCAATGAGCAATAAATGAACAAGGATGTTCGCTTTTATTCCCCCGCCAAAAAACATGTTGTAACTCAAACAGATCAAATGTTAAAAATATTTTGCTATCAGGTTATCAAAATTAAACAACTTAACTTGTCACCCGCATCGCTCTGTTTTTAACATCGCCTATGGAAAAAAATGGTCTGTTCAGTCAGCGCATACGCTTGCGCCATTTGCATACATTTGTGGCCGTCGCTCAACAGGGAACGCTGGGGCGTGCGGCTGAAACTCTCAACCTGAGCCAGCCTGCGCTTTCAAAAACCCTCAACGAGCTGGAACAGCTGACCGGTGCCCGCCTTTTTGACCGCGGCCGGCTGGGGGCGCAGCTTACCATCGTGGGCGAACAGTTCCTCACGCACGCCGTGAAAGTGCTGGATGCGCTCAATACCGCAGGCCAGTCCCTGCACCGAAAAGAAGAGCAAACCAGTGAGGTGGTGCGCGTGGGGGCTTTGCCTACCGCGGCGCTGGGCATCCTTCCGCCCGTTATCGGCCAGTTCCACAAGCAGCAGCGGCATACCACGATTCAGGTAGCCACCATGAATAACACCATGCTGCTCGCGGGGCTGAAATCGGGCGAACTGGATCTCGGTATCGGTCGCATGTCCGACCCTGAGCTAATGGGCGGCCTCAACTATGAACTGCTGTTCCTGGAGTCTCTGAAGCTGGTGGTTCGTCCCGATCACCCCCTGCTGCAGGACACGGTCACGTTAAGCCGCGTGATGGAGTGGCCGGTGGTGGTTTGCCCGAAAGGGACCGTTCCCCGGCAGACCGCCGAAACCTTGCTGCAAATGCAGGGGTGTACGCTACCCTCAGGATGTATCGAAACGCTGTCGGCCTCGCTTTCGCGCCAGCTTACGCTGGATTATGACTACGTCTGGTTCGTCCCCTCCGGCGCGGTGAAAGATGATTTACGTCAGGGAACGCTGATCGCCCTGCCGATTACCTCCCCTGGCCCCGGTGAACCTATCGGCATTTTGACCCGCGTAGACACCCCGCTTTCTACGGGCGCGCATACGCTTCTGAGCGCCATCCGCAAATCGATGCCGGTTTAAAACCTTTCGCCCCTCCCCTAACCCTCTCCCCTCAGGGGCGAGGGGTCTGTCCTGTGCGTTAATCAAATAATGCGGAATAAATCATTAACAATTGCGCAAAACAATTTAACAGTTTTATCATAGCGGCGAATTCACCAAATGGTTCGCAAAGCATTTTGTAACTCCGAATTCACCCGTATTAATCATTCTTCCCTCCGCATTTATTACCCAACTGGTACATGCCCAGCACGACGGGGGGATCTTAAGGAGACAGAAATGGCATTTGGCAGCGCGCCACGTGGGATACCGCGTATCCTGCAGTGGCTTCTTGCCGGACTGATGTTGCTCATCGGTCTGGCAGTCGGCGGGCTGGGCTTTAAGCTCGTCACCGTAGGCGGAAGTGGATACTTCCTGATAATGGGCGTGGTGATGGTGATTGCCGCGATCCTGATTTTCCTCAATCGCAGCAGCGGGATCGTGCTTTACGGCATCGCCTTTATTGCCTCGCTGTTCTGGGCGGTAAGCGATGCGGGCTGGGATTTCTGGCCGCTCTTCTCTCGCCTGTTTACCTTTGCCGTACTGGCCTTCCTCTGCGCCATCGTCTGGCCTTTCCTGCGCGCGGCAAACCACAGCGCCGCGAACAAGGCTCCCGCTTTTGGCGTCGCGGCCGTGCTCGCGGTGGCGATGCTGGTCAGCCTGGGCTGGATGTTTAAGCCGCAGACCCTCGTGGCAGCGAACGAGCCCGTTCCGGTGAAACCCGTCGCCCCCGGCGAGCAGCAAAAGAACTGGGAGCACTGGGGCAATACCACCCACGGCGACCGTTTCGCCGCGCTGGACCAGATTAACAAGCACAACGTCAGCGACCTGAAGGTCGCCTGGGTTGCGCACACCGGCGATATTCCGCAGAGCAACGGCTCCGGCGCGGAAGATCAGAACACGCCATTGCAGATTGGCGACACGCTATACGTCTGTACCCCATACAGTAAAGTTCTGGCGCTGGACGTGGATTCCGGCAAAGAAAAATGGCGCTACGATTCCAAAGCCACGGCGCCTAACTGGCAGCGCTGCCGCGGTCTGGGCTATTTTGAAGATCATTCCAGCGTGACAACGTCACAGGCAGAAACACAGCCTGCGGCATGCCCTCGCCGCCTGTTCCTGCCGACCACCGACGCCCGCCTGATTGCCATCAACGCGGATACCGGCAAGGTCTGCGAAGACTTCGGCGACCATGGCACCGTGGATCTGAGCATCGGCATGGGCGAGATCAAGCCCGGATATTATCAGCAGACCTCCACGCCGCTGGTCGCTGGCAATGTTGTCGTCGTCGGCGGTCGCGTCGCGGATAACTACTCAACCGGCGAACCGCCGGGCGTGGTGCGCGCCTACGACGTGCACACCGGTAAGCTGGCGTGGGCGTGGGACCCGGGTAATCCGAACCTGACCGGCCTGCCGCCGGAAGGCCAGACCTACACCCGCGGCACGCCGAACGTCTGGTCAGCGATGTCCTACGACGCTAAGCTGAACCTGATCTACCTGCCAACCGGCAACGCCACCCCGGATTTCTGGGCGGGCGAACGTACCGCGCTGGATGATAAGTACAGTTCCTCGATCGTCGCCGTCGACGCGACCACCGGTCAGGTGCGCTGGCATTTCCAGACAACCCATCACGACCTGTGGGACTTTGACCTGCCTTCCCAGCCGCTGCTGTACGATCTGCCTGACGGTAAAGGTGGCACCACGCCTGTGCTGGTGCAGACCAGCAAGCAGGGCATGATCTTCATGCTTAACCGCGAAACCGGCAAGCCGGTGGCGAAGGTAGAAGAACGCCCCGTTCCGGCGGGTAACGTTGAAGGTGAACGCTACTCTCCGACCCAGCCGTATTCCGTTGGCATGCCGATGATTGGCAACCAGACGCTGACCGAATCCGACATGTGGGGCGCGACGCCTGTCGACCTGCTGCTGTGCCGCATTCAGTTTAAAGAGATGCGCCATCAGGGCGTCTTCACCCCGCCGGGTCTCGACCGTTCCCTGCAGTTCCCTGGCTCACTCGGCGGGATGAACTGGGGCAGCGTCTCCGTTGACCCGAACAACAGCCTGATGTTCGTCAACGATATGCGCCTGGGCCTGGCAAACTACATGGTGCCGCGCGCTAACGTGGCGAAAAACGCCAGCGGCATCGAGATGGGCATCGTACCGATGGACGGGACGCCGTTCGGCGCGATGCGCGAACGCTTCCTGTCGCCGCTGGGCATTCCGTGCCAGAAGCCGCCGTTTGGCACCATGTCGGCCGTTGACCTGAAAACCGGCAAGCTGGTGTGGCAGGTGCCTGTCGGCACGGTGGAAGATACCGGCCCGCTGGGCATTCGTATGCACATGCCAATCCCAATCGGTATGCCGACGCTGGGCGCTTCGCTCTCTACCCAGTCCGGTCTGCTGTTCTTCGCCGGCACGCAGGATTTCTACCTGCGCGCGTTTGATACCGCCACCGGGAAAGAGATCTGGAAAGACCGCCTGCCGGTCGGCAGCCAGTCCGGCCCGATGACCTACGTGTCGCCGAAAACCGGTAAGCAGTACATCATCATTAACGCCGGGGGCGCCCGCCAGTCTCCGGATCGCGGGGATTACGTTATCGCGTACGCGTTACCCGATAAGCAATAAGATGTGAAAAAGGGACCGAAAGGTCCCTTTTTTGTAGGTCAGATTTTGTAGGTCGGGTAAGCGAAGCGCCACCCGACACTGCCGACAACTCAGAACGTCTCCCAGTTATCCCCGGAAACCGTCGCCGCCGGACGCAGCGGCGCGTTCTTCGCCACTGGCGCAGACGTCACCGCGCGGCCCGACTTTGCACCGCTCAGACGAAACGCCCCGACCGCCTCGGTCAGACGCGCGCCCTGTTCTTCCAGAGACGCCGCCGCCGCGGAGGCTTCTTCCACCAGCGAGGCGTTCTGCTGGGTCACTTTATCCATCTCAGAAATCGCCTGGCTCACCTGGACAATACCGCGGCTCTGCTCGTCGGACGCGGCGGCAATCTCCAGCATGATGTCGGTCACGCGTTTAACCGCTTCGACGATTTCATTCATGGTGTTACCGGCAGCCACCACTTCACCGGAGCCCTGGTCGATCAGCGAGACCGATTCGTTAATCAGGCTTTCGATCTCTTTTGCAGCATTCGCACTGCGGCTTGCAAGGGTTCGGACTTCGCTAGCCACCACGGCAAACCCGCGCCCCTGCTCGCCCGCCCGCGCCGCTTCTACCGCCGCGTTAAGCGCCAGGATATTGGTCTGGAACGCAATGCTGTTGATGACGGCGGTGATCTCGGAGATTTTTTTCGAACTGGTGGAGATATTGCCCATGGTTTTGACCACGCCGGAGACCATCTGGCCGCCGCGGCTGGCTTTCCCGGAGGCATCTTCCGCCAGCTTGCTGGCATGATGGGCGTTATCGGCATTCTGTTTCACCGTCGCGGTGAGCTGTTCCATGCTTGCGGCGGTCTGCTCAATGGCGGCGGCCTGCTGCTCGGTGCGCGAAGAGAGATCGGTGTTACCGGCAGAAATCTCGCTCGTGCCCCGGTAGATCTCCTCCGCCCCCTGACGTACGGTGCCCACGGTGTTTTCAAGCGAGTGCTGCATGGTTTGCAGATCGCGCGTCAGGCGGCCAATTTCGCTGCGCCCGGCCACGTCGTCCGGCATCGTCAGGTCGCCTTTGGCGATATTCTCGATACGTTTCGCTGCACGCTGCAAAGGATTGATTACCGTACGGCGCAGCACGACAAAGGTCATCGCCGTCAGCACCAGCGCCAGCGCAAACGCGCCCACCATAAACATCAGGCCCAGCTGCGTGCGGCTGTGCGCCTGCGCCGTCAGCGCATTGGCACGCTCGGTACGGATCTTGATCGCCTTCAGCAGCACGGCGTTGTAAGCGTCATCCAGCGGACGCGCCGTTTCGTTTTCGTGGTTGATAATCGCTTCGAACATGCCGTTTTTGGCAAATTTCACCATCGGCTGCATGCCCGCGATATAAGCGTCGTAGCGTGCTTTCAGGTCAGCGTCCAGCGCTTCGTCTGAAGAGGTGCGCACCGTACGGTTCATATAGGCGGTAAAGCTATCCTGGGACTGCTTAATGCGCTTTTCCGCCTCGCTGATGTTCTGCTTCATCGCATCCATCTCCGCGATACGGCTTGCCGCACCGGCGTGGATCAGATTGATACGTGCGGTTCGCAGATGGTTTGAGCTGTTCGACAGCCCCATACGCACCTGAATTTCGGATGTGACATCCTGCTGATCGTTATCGGCCTGCAGCAGGAAATACCCCGCCAGACCCGAGCTCAAGGCGAACAGAAGAATAATGCCACCGAGAATGGAGGAAAACAGCGGAACCAGCCTGATGTGATGCAAGAAGCTCAGCTTGTGCTGCGCCTGCATCGAAGTAGTGTTGTCCATGACCGTCGACTCTCTTGTAGGTAAGATGCGTAAAAACACGCCTGTTAAATAGTCATCGGCACGGCAGAGATTTAGATTACGGCTAAAAACGCCGCACTGGTCACACTTTAGAGAAGATTATTAAAGAAACGCCAGCGGTGAAAAACCGCTGGCAGAAGAGTTACTTGTCGCCGAAATGAATGACGGTACGGATGGATTTTCCTTCGTGCATCAGATCAAACGCGTCGTTGATCTGCTCCAGCGGCAAACGGTGGGTAATGAACGGATCGAGCTGAATCTTGCCGACCATAGCATCTTCAACCATACCCGGAAGCTGAGTACGGCCCTTCACGCCGCCAAACGCGGAACCGCGCCACACGCGACCGGTGACCAGCTGGAATGGACGGGTTTTAATCTCCTGGCCCGCGCCGGCCACGCCAATGATGATGCTCTCGCCCCAGCCTTTGTGGCAGCATTCGAGCGCGGAACGCATCACGTTCACGTTGCCGATACATTCGAAGCTGAAGTCAACGCCGCCATCGGTCATGTCAACAATGACATCCTGAATCGGTTTTTCGTGATCCTTCGGGTTAACGAAATCGGTCGCGCCCATTTCACCCGCGAGCTTGAATTTCTCCGGGTTGGTGTCGACCGCGATGATACGACCGGCTTTCGCCTGCACCGCGCCCTGAATCACCGCCAGACCAATGCCGCCGAGACCGAACACCGCAACGGTGTCGCCCTCTTTGACTTTTGCCGTGTTATGCACCGCGCCGATACCGGTGGTCACGCCGCAGCCCAGCAGGCAGACTTTATCCAGCGGCGCCTGCGGATTTACCTTCGCCAGCGAGATCTCCGCACAAACGGTGTATTCGCTGAAAGTGCTGGTGCCCATGTAGTGATAAACAGGCTCGCCGTTATAGGAGAAACGGGTGGTACCGTCCGGCATCAGCCCTTTCCCCTGGGTAGCGCGAACCGCCTGGCAGAGGTTGGTTTTACCAGATTTACAGAACTTACACTCGCCGCACTCCGCCGTGTACAGCGGGATAACGTGATCGCCCGGCTTCAGGCTGGTCACGCCCTCGCCCACTTCCACCACAATCCCGCCGCCTTCGTGGCCGAGTACCGCCGGGAAAACGCCTTCAGGATCGTCACCGGAGAGCGTAAACGCATCGGTATGGCACACGCCGGTATGGGTGATTTTGATCAGCACTTCGCCTTTCTTCGGCGGTGCCACGTCGATTTCAACGATTTTCAGCGGCTGGCCGGGACCAAATGCAACTGCAGCGCGAGATTTCATATTGTCTTCCCTTATTGTCAGGTCTGTGGGTTTATTTTAGATAAGAGCGCAGCAAATGGCCGACTTCTGCCATGCGTACGGCTCGCTGATCCGGCGTGGTTTCCCCCGTCACCAGCTCATCTTTGAGGTGAATTTCAACCATTTCGCCCATCAGGCCATTGGCAGCCCCGCGCACGGCGGCGATTTGCTGCAGGATGGCCAGACAGGGGTCGCCCGACTCCAGCGCGCGTTCAAGGGCATCAACCTGGCCCCGAATGCGGCGGACGCGAGTAAGAATACGTTTTTTATCTTCGGGTGAATGCGGCATACGCCCTCCTGATACTATAGGGGGGTATGGTACCTATTTTATCCTTGATATGTAAACACTCTGTTTTTTATGGTTAATGCGCATTTCGTTAACGTTACGTATTACTCCGGCAGCGCTATCCCTGAAATCTCAGTACAAATATTAATGAGACGATCCTGCAATGCGACGTCGTGCGCCTGCGGATTAGCCGTCATGCGCTTCATGTGATAGAAATATTTCCCCGTTACGTCAGTCTCAGAATCACGGCTGGCGGCAAGCCAGGCCTGGGTCAGGTGCGCCTGGTCCATATCGTCCGGGGCATGCGGCCCCCCCATCTTTGTCGGCACCCAGCCAGGCTCGAGGCTGTTACTACGCACATCACGCCAGCGACGCGCCAGAGCAAAAGCCAGCATAGCGTCGTGCAATTTACTCTCCGCATAGGCGTCGGCCCCATTCCAGCGACGTTTGCGCCAGAGAATATCATCCAGGTTTGCCCTGGCATGATGATGCATACCCGAACTCAGGTAGACGAGGCGATGCGGACGTTCAATCACCGCGGTGAGGATGTAAGCCGAGAGCGTGTTGATGGCGAAAACATGCGGCAGCCCGTCGCGGGTCACGCGATACGCTTCATTGTAGCCAACGGCAGCATTGTGGATGACGGCATCGAAGCGTCCCAGGGCGTTGACATGTAATGCCGTTTGCCTGGCACCCTCAATTGTCTCCAGGTCACCGACAACGACGGCTTCAGCCTGGGGTAAGGCACGGTGGGCCTCTTCTGCACGGTTCGCATTACGCGCGTGCAATACAACCTGGTGTCCTTGCTGAACCAGCAGTTCAGCTGCCATCAGACCCAGGCCTGTGGACGAACCGGAAATAAAAATGCGTGACATATAATTTCTCCAGATTATTAAACCGACAGCAAGCGCTGCCGGCTCGGATATTAATTCAGGATTGCTGCATGCGAGACGCGCTCGCAATCAGCGCCCCCAGCAGCGCACAGGCCGCACCAGACAGATATACAGCGGCATAACTAAACTGACCGGCGATCAGGCCAGCTACCGGCCCGGCGATCCCATAAGCGACATCCAGAAATGCAACGAATGCGCCCATTGCACTGCCGCGGTTGGCTTGTGGAACACGTTTTAAGGCTTCAACGCCCAGTGCGGGGAAAACCAGTGCACAGCCCAGACCGGTAACCAGAGCACCTGCAAGAGCCATCCATTCGTTTGAACCCAACCACAACATTGCCTGGCCAAGCGCTTCAACCACCAGTGACCAAACCGCAACGCGATAGCCGCCTGTTTGGTCTGGCAGATGCCCCAGGGCGAGGCGAACGAAAATAAAACCCAGACCAAACGCAGTCATCACCAGGCCGGCGTTCTGCCAGTGATGTGCCGCAAAGTACAGCGAGGCAAAAGCGGTTAGTCCTGACAACCCAACGCCCTGCAGCATTAATCCCAGCCCTTCGCGCCAGATGCGCCCTACTACGCGATGGAATGGCAGTCGCGGACCTCCAGGCGATATATATGATGTGGTACAAAATGCGACCAGAGCGGCCAACATCGGTGCAGCAATACAGGCAATCATCGCCATAGCGAGGCTGTAATGCTGGTATAACGCCATGCCAACAGGAGCACCAATCGACAGCGCCGCGAACATCGCGATGCCGGTCCAGGACATGGACTTACCGGCGCGCTGAGGGCCAACTGAGGCAATGGCCCATGACACACATCCCGTCACGAACTGACTTTCGCCAAAACCGGCCATCAGACGACCTGCGATAACAATGCAAAGGGTTGCAGCAGGTGATAAATCCGTTACCGAAGCCACCAGATACAGCGCCCCTGCTATCGCTGAAAGTATTGCTCCCTGCAGAGCAGAACGTTTACCGCCCTGCTGGTCCGTAACCCGTCCGGCATAGCCGCGGGTCAGGACGGTGGCCAGAAACTGGATGCCGACCACCAGTCCCACCACCAGGTTGCTGAAGCCGAGATGACCATGGATGAACAATGGAATCACCGGCAGTGGCAGTCCGACTGCCAGATAGCCAAAGAAAAGTGCGGCAATAACGCCCGTTGCCGGGCGGGGAAGCAGGACGCGCGGGGTGTTATCCTCCGCGAGCCGCTTAATGGCGAGGGCTCCCATGTCATTATCCTTTATGAAATATGATTAAGTGGGTTGAACGGCCCGGTGTATCAGGCCGCTCTGTCATCAGGATGCTTTAAAAAGATCGATGTGAAAGCCGCTGGCGTTGAGCAGGTAATCACGAGAAGCGGTTATCTCTGTACTGAGCGCCGCCAGATCAATATCCATCAATTTGCCCGCACGTTTACGAAGCTGGCCGGCCACCATCACGGTATCTACATCAGACCGCTCTATCGCCTGCACGACGGTACCAATGACGTTAGATACCGGGAAAACAGCGGCTCCGCTGGTGCGAACCATGATAATGTCGGCCTGCTTGCCTGGCGTAAGGGTGCCAATCTGGTCCTCCAAACCGGCCGCACGCGCGCCATTAACCGTTGCCGCTTTCAGGACCTCCTCGGCCGTGATGGGTGACGGCACATTGTCCTCACCACGGAAGCGACGGTAGCGCATAGCCGATCGCTGTTGCCCGAACAGAGCGTGCATTTCCCCGAACATATCGCTGCCAAAGGCAGTATCAAGGTCAATGCCCAGTGCCGGGGTCAAGCCGCGATCGACAGCCTGCTGGTAGGCAAAACTTTCATCGTCGAAGCCAAATAGCGCATCCGACCGTGGATTGACCGTGATGTTCACTCCTGAATCGGCCAGGAGCTTCCAGGTATCCTGAGGAACCCTTGAACAGTGGTTGAAGATGTTATGTGTGCCCAGTACGCCCGGCGTGGCAAACTCAGGGCCGAGATTGGCGAGATCGCCGATGAATTCGGTCAGAATACGCATGTCGAGTTTGCGAGCGACCTTCCACCAGTCAAGATTGAGCTGACCAAACAGACCAACGTGTACAAGGCTGTCACTTGTATTCCAGCTTCGCGAGAGTCGCTCCAAATCGGCAGGCAAATGCGCCGATGAAGCTTCTTTATCCATTGCCGCACCGACCATATGTAACGCACGGATGCCGCTTTCCTTTAGAGCATCTAATGCTGCATCAGTATGCTCGGGGCTGCGCGAGTTGTGGCAGGCATCAATGATGGTAGTAATACCGGCATCCAGTGAGGCAAGTGCCGTGAGCCTGGTACTCAGGTACATGTCCAGAGGACGATAATGTTTGCCCAGTTTCTCTGCGACCACATCAATGTAATCAAACAGATCGTCGACATTTGGCATCATGCGGCGCATTACGCCAAGCCACATATGGTGATGAGCATCCACCAGGCCGGGCATAACGATATGGCCAGCTGCATCAATCAGCAGGGCATCATCCGCCTGCAGTTCCGGACCCACAGCTGCGATACGGTCGCCATGGACGAGAACATCGCCCACGGAGAGGTTGGGTATATCGGCATCCAGAGTAAGGATGATGCCGCCTTTAAAAAGAGTGCGCGTCGTTGTCATTTCGTATTCCTCAGGGTTAAGTGATGCCGTTCGTTGCGAGGTTTGCCCAGCCGGAGACAGGTAAAATAGCGCCCGGCAACGAATTGGCTGACACAATAGGTTGCGCACCATTTTTGATAAAGGTAGTTTTATGCAAATTATATTTGAATAAATTCAAAGGTGAGTCTCTATGAGTTTTGACGGAAGGCTTCTGTCAGGATTGAGCGTGTTGGCCGCAGTTGTCGAGGCGGGTAGTTTCAGTCGCGCTGGCGAGGTGCTGGGACTGTCCGCTTCTGGCGTGAGCAGATCGATAGATCGTTTTGAAGAGAGGCTCGGAGTGCGCTTGCTAAACCGTACGACGCGTACGATGAACCTGACGAACGAAGGCCGGGCTTTGTATGAGCGCGCCTCGCCACACCTTGAAGGTATTGAAGTTGCGGCAAGCTACGTATCCGGTGCCGCCATTGCTGTACGAGGATCATTACGGGTCAGCGTTAATCCAATCTTCGCTCGTTATATTTTGGCCCCGAAACTGCCTCTTTTGCGCGAACGTCACCCGGAACTGGAACTAACAGTAGTGCAGCAGCCTGACGTAGGGGATCTTGTGACAGAGGGTATAGATGTTGCGGTGCGTTTCGGGCCGCAACTCCCCTCAACTATTTCTTCGAAATTGCTCTTTCAGACGCGCGTACTCACTGTGGCATCACCGGCATATCTGAAACGGCATGGTCGACCTGAGCATCCTGAAGAACTAGTTACGCATGAGTGCATCCAGTATATCGATCCTCGCCGCGGGAAACCGTTTGAGTGGGAATTCCGTCGTGATCGCGAAGTACTGGCTATTGATACTCATGGTCATTTGACGACAACCGATGTAGACCTGATGGTGCAATCCTGCGTAAGTGGTGTTGGCATTGCTCAGGTACTTTCACTCAGCGTTACGCAATTGATCGCTGACGGAATGCTGGTCGAACTTTTCCCGGATTGGCCAGGCGAAACCTATCCGCTGTATATCACGCGGCCATCTCGTCGACTGCCCCCCGCTGCTGTCGAAGCCTTTATGGAATTTTGCGCTGAAATTTGCGCAAATCATGAAGCGAACTGAAAAAAACTATCAGCTGTTGGCCACACTTTAGCGGCGAGCAGCTGATAGCCTCAGCGATACTCACGAAATTTGTCTGTTCACAAACATGACCCCATTCATTTATTCCTTATTCAATAGTATTTGTTCTGGCTTTAAATCCTTTTCCATCATTACCTCTCATAGAATTTTGTAGCTTAGAAAATTTTGATTATGACAAACCTAATATAAGTACAGGAAGTGAGTCTTCATTCATCATTCAGCAGTATCTTAGGTACGACGTAACGATTGCTGCCGCACAACGATATACCGCCAGTATACCCTCTCCATAATCAGCAAGATCGGTCAGGATTTTGGCCGTTCGGTGAGGCAAAGTAGGTCATCAGGAGGATGCAATGAACGATGAAATCAAAACGGCTTACCGCGAGCGCTTCACGACGGTGTGCGACTATATCGCCCAACATCTCGATGAACCGCTTACGCTGGAGTTGCTCAGCGCGTTAGCCTGCTGTTCGCCTTATCATTTTCACCGGCAGTTCCTGGCGTTTAGCGGCCAGCCTTTGTATCGCTATATTCAGTGGTTGCGCCTGCGTCGTGCGTCCTGGCGACTGGCGTTTAATCCTCAGGATAAGGTGATTGATATTGCGCTCGATGCCGGGTTCCAGAGTCCTGAATCGTTCAGTCGCGCCTTCAGAAACGCGTTTGGAAAAAGCCCGCGTCAGTTTCGGCAGCAGCCGGACTGGCTGAACTGGCACCAGCGCGTACCGAAAATGACCTTCCAGGAGCAAAAAACAATGGAAATTAAAATTGTTGATTTCCCACAGACCCAAGTGGCAATGCTGCAGCACCGTGGTAGCCCGGATCGGGTTAATGACAGCGCGGCGAAATTTATTGCATGGCGTAAAACTACGGGCTTATCGCCAGTACACGAAAGCAGTACGTTTGGCATTGCCTGGGATGACCCGGCAACCACACCCGCAGACGCCTTTCGTTTCGATATCTGCGGCAGTATCTCTGAAGCGATACCAGAAAATGAATTCGGGGTTTGCAGTGGCGAAATCGACGGTGGACGTTACGCTGTTGGCCGTCACACGGGGTCTCTGGATACCATTTCCGCCACGGTGTGGGCGATGTTTCGCGACTGGCTACCGGCCAGCGGCGAAACGCTACGCGATGCCCCGGTATTTTTCCACTACCTCAACTTCATTCACGAGGTGCCAGAACATGCGCTGCAAACGGATATCTACCTGCCGTTAAATTGACTCTCCCTTATTGACCGCCATGTATGCCGGGTGGCATTGCGCTTGCCCGGCCTACAGTCTCCTGCCAGCCTGCGCGATCGGTGCAAAAAATCAAACACACCTTTAGATAAAGGCTACTTATTCTGGCATACGTTACAAGGTAGTATTCAGACACATGACGAGTAAAGTTGTAACTTAATAGTCGCAGTACCTCTAATGCAGATAAACCAACCCACGGAGATAAAATGCTGGTATTTTTAACAATGTTTATATTTTCACTGACGCTTTCATTTTCTCCTGGCCCCGTTAATATGGTGATTATATCGTCTGGTGCCGTTCACGGCTTTAGAAAGACCTTCTCATTTGTCTCCGGTGCAACGATAGGTTTTACGTTATTACTTATCTTTATATGTTTCGGCTTTTACGCTGCAATCGAAAAATATCCAGTGTTTTTCCGGTATCTTAATATTGCCGGTTCTTTATTTATCATGTATCTGGGCTATAAGATAGCGTCGTCACGGTCCGATATGTCATTAACAAAAACGGATTCACCCGGTTTTATTCAGGGTTTTGTCATGCAGTGGATCAACCCCAAAGCATGGACCGCGTGCGCATCAGGGGCTGCGATGTTTTCTGAACCCTCAACCCCTGTGACAGCATCCGTCTTTATCGCGGTCTATTTTTTTGTCTGTTACCTGTCGCTTTCTGCATGGGCATTGATGGGAGAAAAAGTATCGGTGCTGCTCAGGAGCACGCGGCAGCTCCGGATGTTTAACGTGTTGATGGGCGGACTGCTGCTTATTACGGCGTGTTACATGCTCTTTTTAGCGTTTTAAACCCGTTATAACGCGTGAAACTCAATTGCGTTATAAATATCATTAATCAATTTGTAGGCAATACTGCTGGTCGACATATTAGAAGGCCATACGGCATAGACTTTCAGCGGATCTAATGACCAGTCAGGAAGTATTTCCTGCATTTCTCCGCGCTTAACATCCTCCTCGCTTAAATAGCGAGGAGGTGCTGCGAGACCAATTTGTTGTCTGGCAAGGGCATAGGCGGCTTCGACATTATCTACATACACCGTGGGCGTATACGTTACGACAGCCACTTCTCCATTTTTATGCCGGAATTCCCGGTTATTCTGCCTCATATTGAGTCCAATCCATGGCATTTTCGCCAGGTCATCAGGATGCGTAATCGTCGGGTAATGGCTGAGCAATTCCCGGGACGCAACTACCTGGCGCGGCAGCACAAAAAGATGGCGCGCTTTAAGAGAGCTGTCCGGAAGCTCGCCGATTCGAAATGCCACATCGATACCGTCGGCAATAATATCTCTTCGCGTATCGCTATAAGAGATATTCAGTAAAATGCCCGGATGACGTTTTATAAAATCGGCCAGATGGCGAGTAAACGCACTCTTCAGAAAAACGGCAGGAAGAGAAAGAGTCAGCTTATTCGCCGTTGATATCGAACGCTGCTTAAATTCAATGACCCCCTGCTCATACAGCGCCAGCATCGATTTGGCCGTTTCCAGCAAGTTGGCGCCATCGTGAGTCAGAGAGAGTTTACGGGTATTTCTGTACAGTAACGCGCAGCCAAGATTTTTTTCCAGCTTTGATAAATGCGCGCTTGCCGTTGCGGTTGTAAGCCCTAACGCTTCCGCCCCACCTGAAATGGATCCTGCCTCAGCAATCTTTGCAAACACTATCAGATAACGGATGTCATCAATCATTTATCGTCCTGTTGCGACGGTGTTCCTGCGAACTAGGCGTTTAATCATAGAGTTACGATATCGTACTTTCTTCTCCGGTCGCATCTCTTTTTATCGTTTGGACTTTAGCGCTCTACTCATTTTACGAGGCGCTGCAGTGTCAACCCGGCGACATCCTCTCCTGGGAGCCGGACAGCCCGGAATGACGCGCCTGCGCCAGCGTTTGCAGCTCCTCCTTAAGCCAGCGGGTCGCCCCCCGCTGGCCGCTGCGTTTATGCGAGTAAATTTTCACCTCAAACGTGCGTATCGAAAACGGTAAAGGAAAAATCCTCAGTTCCGCTGCCGCAGCCAGCTTCTCAGCGGCAAAACGGGGGATCGCCATCAGCAGGTCGCTTTCCGCAACGATAAACGGCGCGCTCAGCATCGACGGCGTTTTGATCGCGATTTGTCGGGTATAGCCCAGTTGTTCCAGCCGCACGTCCAGAACGCCCTGCTTCTCATTCCATGGCGTCACCACCAGGTGTCGGGCCGCGAGATAATCCTCCAGCGTCAGACGCGTCCGCCGCGCGTTGCTGATGACCACATACTCATCTTCAAACCAGTCGATCTCTTCCAGCTCCGGGTGCCGGATATCATCCTGAGTGCTGAACCCCAGCGCGAGATCCACTTCGCCCGCCAGCAGTTCCGTCAGCGCCGGGCTGTGCGGCAGATAGCGCAATTCGAAACGCAAACCCGGGGCAGCAAGCTGCAGTTTGTGCATCAGCGCCGGGAAAATGCACAGCGCGGTAAAGTCCGTAATCCCAATTTGTAAGCTTTCGGTACTGCTGGCCGGGTCAAACTCCGGCTGCGGGGTCAGCTCATGATTGAGGAACGACAATGCGGAAGCAATGGAAGGCGCAAGCTGAGTGGCATACACGCTGGGGGACATGCGATGCCCTTCGCGAAAAAAGAGCGGGTCATTAAGGGTGATGCGCAAACGCGACAGCGCATGGCTCAGTGCCGATGTGCTCATCGCCAGCTCGTCAGCGGCCAGCCGAACGGAACGGTGGCGGTAAATCGCGTCGAAAACGGGCAGCAGGTTTAAATCAAGACGCCTCAGTACCGGATGCATAATATTCATCATTTGTTGATTTCATTGCACTTAATTCTTCGGACAATACTCCGTATGCTTAACGCCATCAATCGAAACACAGGAAAAACAATGAGCATCACCATTCGTCAGGCCCGCCCCGAAGATGCAGCGGCAATATACGCCATGATCTACGAGCTGGCGGTGTATGAAAAAGCGCCGGAAGAAGTGGTTACCACGCCGGAGGAGATCCGGGAAACGCTCTTTGGCGCAGGCACAAAAACCGAAGCGTTGATCGCGGAGTTTGACGGAAAGATAGCCGGCTATGCCGTGTTCTTCACCAGCTACTCCACCTGGCTTGGACGCAACGGGATTTATATGGAAGACCTGTACGTTTCTCCGGATTATCGCGGTAAGGGCGCGGGAAGAGCGCTGCTGAAACATATCGCGCAGCTCGCGGTAAAACGGCAGTGCGGCCGCCTTGAATGGAGCGTTCTGGACTGGAACCAGCCCGCCATTGATTTTTACCTGAGCATAGGCGCGCTGCCGCAGTCCGAATGGGTTCGCTATCGTCTTGATAGCGACGCGCTGCTGAAATTTGCCGAATAGCGACACGTGGTACCGGAGAAGATCCCGCCCTGCGGGATCGCTCTGTCCTGCCTTTGTCCCGCCTCAACAGATTCTGAATTTATGCTACCCTTCCATAAATTTCATAAACATATTGCAGAACGCCATGACGACCCCCCCTTTTATCCGCCCACAACTTTCCCTGCCAGACGGTGCCGACAGGTTGCTGTTGCATTCCTGCTGCGCCCCCTGCTCGGGTGAAGTGATGGAGGCTATCCAGGCGTCGGGGATTGACTACACGATTTTCTTCTACAACCCCAATATCCATCCGCAGAAGGAATACCTCATTCGGAAGGAGGAAAATATTCGGTTTGCGGAAAAGCACGGCGTGCCGTTTGTTGATGCCGATTACGACACCGATAACTGGTTTGAGCGCGCGAAAGGCATGGAATGGGAACCCGAACGTGGCGTCCGCTGCACCATGTGCTTCGATATGCGTTTCGAGCGTACGGCGCTCTATGCGGCAGAAAATGGATTCAGCGTCATCAGCAGCTCGCTGGGGATCTCCCGCTGGAAAAACATGCAGCAGATAAATGAGTGCGGCCAGCGTGCTGCCGCGCGCTATCCGGGTATGGTTTACTGGGACTATAACTGGCGTAAACAGGGCGGCTCCTCTCGCATGATTGAGATCAGCAAGCGGGAGCAGTTTTACAAGCAGGAGTACTGCGGGTGCGTTTATTCACTCAGGGACAGTAACCTGCATCGTAAGTCTCAGGGACGCCCGCTGATTCGTATCGGGAAACTGTATTACGGTCAGGATGACAATGAGAAATAACGGGTTCCCGGTATAGAGATATATCCGAAAACAGCCCTGACGTGTACCGAATTTAGCCTTATGTCTCCCACATCCAGAAAGAGCGGCTATCCTTTAATTATCAACAAAAGGAGGTAAAAATGTCTGATTTCGGTACTGATAAAAACACCCAGTTTGCTGAAGATAAAGCAAAAAATAAATTTGACGAGCTTGCAGGTTCAGCGCAGCAGCAGTTTGGTGAATTCGTCGATTCACCAAAGCATCAGGTAAAAGGTGCGGCTAAAAAATATGCCGCACAGGCCAGCGATGCCGTTTCCGACGTTACTGAAGCTGTCAGAAATAATCCCCTCACCGGCCTCGTCGCAGCGGGTGCGGTCGGTATTGTTCTCGGCCTGCTGCTGGGTCGAAAATAATAAAAGGCCCTTCGGGGCTTTATTTTTTCTTAGCTAAAAATCCTGACCATGCGGTCTAACTCTTCCTCTTTTACGGCCCGCGATAAATAATATCCCTGAAAGTTTTTGACGCCCAGCGCGACTAATTTTTCAAACTTTTCTTCACTATCAACCCCCTCCGCAATACAGTCCGTTCCGGTCATGTCGCTATAAATCTGTATCGCTTTAATCAGGTTATAGTCATTGTCGTTTGCCACAAAATGCTCAACGATGTCCCGATCCAGCTTAAGACCATCAAAATGCACCTGCCGCACCGGGAACATAGTTTGATGATTAGAGAAGCAGTCATCCAGGAACAATCGACACCCCGTATTACGCAAATGCCGCATGGTTTCAGGGATCCTTTTGTCCTTCGTCACGTCAATATCTTCGGCGAATTCAAAGACCAGCTTCTCAGCCCACTGCGGTTTGAGCAGCATGTCGATAGCTTTCTTTGCCATATCAGGCAATGCATTCCCGGAAGCCAGACGAGGCGGAATATTCACAGAAAAATAGTATTTACCATTATACTTATTAATCCCGGACACGGCGGCATGAATAACTAGCGCGGTAATTTTCAACCATATCTCATGATTTGAAATATCCGTGAGAAAACTAGCTGGCTTCACAATTTTACCGTTTTTATTCCAGCGGATCAGTATCTCAAAGCCTACGCCTTTTTTGTCACGATCGGTAATGATCTGATAAGCAGGGAAGATCTCTTTTTTATATAATGCATTAAAAATCTCTGCTTCCTTATCCGTAAACTCCGTATTTTGACTCCGCCGCTTGATACTTCTTTCGGCATTAAAATTGTGCGAATCATGTAACCACCGCTTAATTAAGCGTAATTTCAGCACGCCTTCCTTACGGTGCGTATAAACCGTTTTATTAGAAAGTCCCATTTCATCGCACATTTCTTTTACGGACATGCCGCGGTAGAAATTTAATAAAACGTCAATCTCTCTTTTTGTTAGCCATTTTACGTTGTCTTGCGAAGAATTATCCTTGTAGCGATCGCGTAATAAGTACGAACGATCTTTAAAAACATGATGGTGCGTTTGAGAACCAGTGACGACATCCGAAACGCGGGCTATGCGAATCAATGATAATTGATAACTATTATTTAAAAGAGTGCCCAGGGTGCGATATAGCCAGCCATCCGGTATGTCGCCATACAGGGTGACGCGTCGAATAACGGGAAGTGCATTGAGCACGGATGCCAGTCGCTTCAGGCTCTCCAGGAGACTGACGATACCTTTTCCGAGAAACACCACAATATGAGAGCTCTGATTTATAAGGATATTTTCCAGATCCTGTTGGGATGCCTCATCCCCGTCAAAGTGAATATGCGAAGCCTGTATTCCGTACTGGTTAAGGATCAGACGATATCCCTGGAACGTAAAACCGCAGGCGGAGATGACAAATTTATGTTCATCGTACGCCTCATTTCTGAGAGAAATTTTGTGGGTCATAAACTGCTCCTGGGCACTAAGGCGCCATTTCCATTTGTGAATACGTAAAATTTAACGCACCTGTTATAAACATTAATTTTACAGTACCGACTCAGGGTAAGAAACAGATATCAGCTCAACTCACAGGAACATCTTTGCGTTAATCACCGTCGTTTAAATGTACTTTTCTTTGCAAATAACAACGGCAAATATCTTATTCTCAGGGTATAATGAAAATTCCGAAAAGAAGAGTGGACACTTCATCTATCGGCTCATTCAAATACGAGAAAAATGCTATGGATAATCACATCTCATCCAGGGCCTTGCTACATCGAAGGGATGTTATAAAGAACAATCCGCGATTCGGTGAGGCAATATTAGAGCACTACACAATTAATGACACCATCTACAAAAAACAACCTTTGTTCTACAAGACAATGCTGCAGGAATCACGATTTAACATTATTCTCTCCATGTGTTGTTTTATTTTTGGAAATCAGGCCGAGTCAGTTTCAGAGATTAAAGATCTATGCTCTCGCTATAAAATAGCCAGCCCCAACAGCGTGATTGCGATCATTACGATACTGAGAACCACCGGGCGCATCAGGACCTGGCGCTGCACGGATGATCGACGCAAAACGAGAATCGCGCCAACTGAAAAAGGACTCAATGAACTTAAGCGTTATATGTCCGGCGCTTTTTTGCCCGTCAGCATTCTTTATCCGGCATTTAATATTAATGTTAATCTGCTGGATAATGATATTTTGAGAAACAACTTCTTCCGCCGCGCGGCTGAATATCTTTTTCGGGGATTAACGTTCAGAAAGGTGTTGCCTGAGGTGGGATTATTTATTGATAAAGATGGCGGCCGTATGATTATGCTTTATATCTATCTGCAGGCCATGAAAAATAAATCCGCTCACGGTGCGGTCATTGACTATTCAGCCAGCACGCTCGCAAAAGAATTTTTTGTTTCACGCATCCACGTCAACCGAATTATCAAATCGGCACAAGAGGCGGGATATCTTAAAGATCGTGGTGATGGTCGGATGTCGATATACCCGGCGTTTATCGACCTTGTCGAAAATTATGCCGGTTTATATTTTGCGTATGTTACGCATTACATCAACGTTGTGCCTAAAGAGCGACGCCACGCTCACAACGTGACGTCAACCGTATAATCCAGCAGGCGTTCGGAGTTCCGAACGCCATTCCCCTATCGTTCCCGCAGCGCCTCTTTTGCCTTGTTCAGCGGTTTCAACAGATAATCCAGAATGGTTTTGCTGCCGGTTTTAATATCAACGGTGGCAATCATGCCCGGAAAGACCGGAAATTCCTGACCCTGCTTATTGGTCAGATGGTTACTGTCGGTACGAATATAAACGCGATAGTAGTAGACATCCCTTTTCACCTCATCCTGCAGGGTGTCCGGCGAAATCATGGTCACTTCCCCTTCCAGCCCGCCGTAAATGGAGTAGTCATAGGCCGTAATTTTCACCAGCGCTTTCTGGCCGGGATGGATAAATGCCACATCGCGCGGCGAGATTTTCGCTTCGACTACCATCTGATCGTCAAGCGGGACAAGGCTCATCAGCTTGCCGTTCGGCGGGATAACGCCTCCCACGGTCGTGACGTCAATATCCTTCACGATCCCGCGAACCGGGGCATTGAAGGTCAGCCGGGTCAGGGAGTCCTCACGCCCTTTCATCACCGAACGCTGGGCCTCAATCTCCGCATTGGCTTTTGCCAGCTCTTCACGGGCGCGAACGTAATACTGGTTTTTCATCTCGGTGATTTTATTCTCAAGCTCATTTTTTTGACGCTCAAGACGTAACACCTCAACCTTGCTGGCCGCTCCCTGGGTCACTAGCGGTCGGGTTAACGACAGCTCACGCTGCACCAGCTCGGCGCCCTGACGCAACCCGGCCAGCCCTTTTTCGAGACTTTCACGACGGGACTGATAGAGCGCCGTTTCCTGTTTGACCAGCTCAACGTCGTCATCCAGCTCCTCCGGAAACGCGAGCTCCGTGTCGTTCACCTCGGCCTTCAGGCGCGCAGCGGTTGCCAGCGCCGCATTCAGGCGAGACTCGCTCTCCAGCACGCTCGATTCGGTTTTTGTCCGGTCAAGCTGCGCGAGCTGCTGGCCGCGTTCCACGATGTCGCCTTCGCGCACCATCAGGCTGTGGATGATGCCGCCTTCCAGAGACTGGATGACCTGCTCATGCGAAGACGGTATGACCTTGCCGCTGCCGGTCGTCACTTCATCCAGATGGAACAGGCTTGCCCAGGCGATAAACACCGCCAGCAGGGCGAACAGGGACCATGCCACCAGCGACGAGCGCGGCAGGCGCGGCTCCTTCAGTCGGCTATTGAAACGAGAGAAATCATTCATGCCGCGCCCTCCTCTGCAACCGCCGCCGGCTTCATGGTCACCGTACGCTGCGCGGCTTTCTGCGGCGCCATGCCGTGCTGGTGCAGGATCGCATCGCGCGGGCCGTCCATCACCACCTTGCCGTTTTCCAGCACGATGATGCGGTCGACCAGGTCCAGAATCGGCAGGCGATGCGTCGCCACCACCAGCGTCCGGCGTTTACCCAGCCATTTGTGAAGATGCTGAATAAACTGCTTCTCGCTCATTTCGTCCAGCCAGGCGGTAGGCTCGTCCAGCAGCAGGATATTCGGCGAGGTAATCAGGGCACGCGCCAGCAGCAGCGCCTGACGCTGACCGCCGGAGAGGCCAGCCCCGCCCTCGTTGATGATGTAGTTCAGCCCCATTTTCTGTTTACGCACAAACTCCAGCGCGCCGCTGTTCACCAGCGCCTGATGAATCTCATCGTCGGTGGCTAACGGGTTCCCCATCAGGATGTTGTCCCGCACGGAGCCAAAGAACAGCCGGGCCTGCTGGCTAAGCAGCTGCATGTCGCGGCGCACGTCGGCCGGGTCCAGATGATTGAGGGCGATATCGTCGAGCAGGATGCTGCCCTGCTGCGGCTCCTGCATGCCCGCCAGCAGCTGTAACAGCGTGCTTTTACCGGAGCCGTTGCGCCCGAGCACCGCCACGCGCTCTCCGGCGCGGATCTGCAGCTTGCTGATGTTGAGCACGGTGAGTTTCTCTTCCTCGTCGTAATAAAACCCGACGTCCTCAAGCGCATAGTCGCCGCGCAGGTGGGCTTTATGCACCTTCTTGCCGTGCTGCGGATCGTCAATCGGGCGCTGCATCAGGTCGTCCAGCCCCTTGCGCGCCACCTTTGCCGACTGCCAGCGCGAAAGCACGCCTGAGATCTGCGACAGCGGCGCGATGGTGCGCGACGCCAGAATCGAGGTTCCCACCAGCGCACCGGTAGTCATGTCGCCGCTGATGACCAGGTAACAGCCCACCAGCAGTACCACCGCGTAGACGATGGACTGCACCTCCTGCGTCCATGTCAGCAGTAATCCCGTCAGCCAGCGCTGCTTCATGCCGACGCTGGCGGCAACGTCGTTGGTGTTATTCCACTGGTTCTGGAAACGCTGCTCGGCGCGCATCAGCTTGATGTCTTCAATGCCCTGCACCGCTTCCACCAGCGTGGCGTTGCGGATGGCGGATTCACGCATCCCTTCGCTGGAGAGTTTCCCCAGCGGGCGCTGCACCAGCAGGCCGGGGATGAGCAGCAGCGGAACGGCGAGCAGGACCACCAGCACCAGCGGCCCGCCAATCATCCACAGAATAAAGACGAACAGCAGGAAGAACGGCAGATCGGAGATCGCCGCGATGGTGGTCGAGGTGATGAGCTCGCGCACCGACTCCAGCTCGCGGATCTGCGCGATAAAGGATCCGGTTGATTTGGATCGCGCGCCGTTTTTAATCCGCAGCGCGTGGGCAAACACGCGTTCAGAAATGCGCAGGTCGGCGCGCTTCCCCACCACGTCAGAAATATGCACGCGCAGCATGCGCATGATGAATTCGAACACGATGGCAATCATCACGCCGCCAAACAGGACCCACAGCGTGGCTTCCGACTGCGACGGTACCACCCTGTCGTACACCTGCATGGAGAAAACCATGCCGGAGAGCGCCAGCACGTTGGCAACCAGCGCCACCAGCATAATGTCGCTGTAGCGTCGCCAGTCCTTCAGAGCCAGCTGCCAGAACCAGTTTTTCTCATAGGGTTTGATGTAGTCGTCCACGCGGGCATCCGGCGTGGATTCGAGCGGGCGCAGCACCATCAGCCCTTTTAACCGCGCCCCGAGTTCGTCACGCGTCAGCGTGGTCTCCAGCCCCGCGTCGCCGCTAAACTGCAGGCTGACGTTGCCTTCGCTGTCCATGCGGTTAATGACCGCGATTTGTCCGCCGGTGAATTCCGCCAGCAGCGGCAGGCGCCACGGATCGAGGGATACCGCTTCAGCCGCCACCATACGCATCCCCAGCCCAAGCTGGCGCGCCATCTCCTCCAGCACCAGCTGGCGCGGAGACTGGCTTTCATGGTTAATCGTGACCCGAACATGCTCCGCTGAGAAATCCAGCCGGTAGTGCTTCGCGATGATGAGCATGCCCTGCAGCCAGGGTTCGTACTGTGGATGTGTCTTCATAATGCTACGTCCTGTCCAGAGCGGTAATTTCGCACTGAAATGATACCTTTACGGAATGATTAAAAATCGAACACTCTCTAAACGAGCCCGCAAAATAATCTTGTGAAATATAGGGTTATCGCTATTCATGTAAAGAAACGCAAAAGGCCGCGAGGATCGCTCCCCGCGGCGTTGTTTTACGCAATTAACAGCTGATGGTTCGCCAGCAGCGTTGCCAGATCCGTCTGCACGCCGTTCAGCGTCACCAGCGTGGTTGGCGAGAACTGACCGCCGGTACCGTCCAGGTCAACCTGGATCTCGGTATTGCTGCCGTTTTGCACCACGCGGATGTAATCGCTGATATTGCCCGCGCTGCTGTCCAGCGTGGCCACGCCGTTCACGTAGCTCGCCGAGCCCGTGCCGGTATAGCCGCTGCCGGAGAGCAGATCGCGCAGGTCAATACGATCCGTGTCCGCTGTCCCTTCCCAGGTACCGACGGTAAAGCCGTTCACCACGTCGTGACCGTTACCGCCCGTCGCATCGGAGGCGTTAATCAGCTTGTAGAGCAACGTATCGTGACCGCCGCTGCCGATGTTGAAGGTGTCGTTTCCGCCGCGCCCTTCGAACTGGTTATCACCGCTGTTGCCGGTAATGACGTCGTCGTAATCCGAGCCGTTGATGCCCTCGATGTTCAACAGTCGCGTGGTACCGAATCCGGTGTTCTGAGCGGTTGAGAGGCGCAAATCAACGGTCACGCCGGAGGTCGCATTGCGGTAATCCACCACGTCCATCCCGCCGGTGTTGCTCCAGGTGTCGTAGTCGGAGTGGGTATTCCAGCCGCCGGAGCCGTTGTAGGTATAGGTGCCATCCTCTGCAATGAAGGTGTCGTTATACCCGGTCCCGGTGATGGTCCCGCTGTGGCCGCCGGTGGCGGCTTCGGCCGTCAGGACGTAGCCCTCTTTGCCGTTGCCCGCCTCCAGACCGCTCCAGGTGACGTTATCCGACACGCCGTTGGTGATCTTCAGGATCTCGGCCGAATAGGTTTCATTCGGATCCAGACCGTAGAAGCTCACCAGCGCAGAGGTATCGTTCGACCCGATACCGGACTGGGCGTTGATGATCTGCGAGGCCACCAGCACGCCCGCGGCGTTGTACAGATTGACCGTGTTGCCGTAGTAGGCGTTGATGCCCTCGCTGTCGACAATGTGCAGGTGCATCGCGGTGCCGTCAGCAATGGTTTTGCTGTTTTGCACCAGCACCACCTTGCCGTTCTGCTGAGAGACCAGCAGATCCTGCGCGCCGTCCCAGTTGTAGTCCACAGCCGCCACGCCGGTCGCGTAGGCAATACCGGACGCCAGCTGGCTGGAGGTCCAGGTGGAACCGTAGCCGCTGTTGGTGAACAGGGTCGCCGTCTGCGAGCCGCCGTAGGTGCTGAGCTTGATGATGTCCATCTGCCCGTCGCCGTTCCAGTCCACCGCCACCGACAGATAGCCTGCCGTGGCGTTAGAGGCTTCCACCGCGCTCTTGGTGGCAGAGAGCTTCCCGGTACCGTCGTTGTAGTAAATCACCCCGCCGTTGTTGTTGTAGCTGCTGCCCAGGTACAGATCCATGTAGCCATCGCCGTTGAAGTCCGCCCACGTCATGGACGCCGCCGTGGTGGTATTCGAGGCGTTG
This sequence comes from Enterobacter sp. CGMCC 5087, assembly GCF_003144775.1. Taxonomy (NCBI): domain Bacteria; kingdom Pseudomonadati; phylum Pseudomonadota; class Gammaproteobacteria; order Enterobacterales; family Enterobacteriaceae; genus Enterobacter; species Enterobacter sp. CGMCC 5087. The sequence continues at coordinate 62,444 of NZ_QFXN01000026.1, forward strand.
ACCACAAACACGTTGGTCAGGTTCTGACCGATAGAGAGCGTGCCGTTACCGTTGTTGTTGATCACGGTTAACGAGTACGCGCCGCTGCGGTTGGTGTGCTGAACAATATCCACCGTGCCGTCGTTGTTCAGGTCAACCCCGGAAATTTCGCGCCCGGAATCGAACTGACCGTAGAACCCGCCTTCCCCGCCGGTGCCGTCCGGCGACAGAACGCCGTTGTTGTTCACCAGGTAGGTCAATGAGTCCATACCGGCATCGCCGTACGCCAGATCCAGATAGCCATCGCCGGTTTTGTCGTAGGCAATCACGCCGCCGTACCAGATGGTGGTGCCCATCGCCAGCTGGCTGGCGTTATAGGTGCTGCCATCGTAGGTCCACATCACCTGCGTTGATCCGGCGTAGGTATTTTCCGTCGCGAAGATATCCTGCGTGCCGTTACGGTCAAAGTCGGCGGCGGTCTGGCTCACCACGTAGTAGCCGCGGGTGTTGGTCAGCGCATTTCCGGCATAGGTCGAGCTATCGCTGCTGGAGTATGACTGGCCGTTAGCAATGATATTCCACAGACCGCTGCTGTTCATGCCGAGGGTCATGGTGGAGTTGTTGCTGTTCCCCGCCGTGGTTGCCCAGTCGGTATTCACCGAGGTGGTATCAATCACCAGGCTGCCGGTCGCCGTACCGGTTGTATTGCCGTTACCCGCGCTGCTTTTCACCTGCGCCGTCACGCTGTAGCTCGACACGCTCAGCGCATCGCCGTCCGGGATCTGCAGATACCAGGTGTTGTGATCCGGATCGACCACCACCGCGCCGCCGGTCTGGGAGGTGTAGGTTTTTCCGTTCACCGTAACCACCAGGTATTCACCGTTCACCAGGTCAGCGGAGACGGTACCGCTGACAATCGGCGTGGTGTCCGACGTGGTCTGCGCGGTAATCGCCGCCGTGGTGGTCGGGATGCTGGTATCGACGTTCAGCACAAAGCCGTCCGATTCCGTGTAGTTACCGGCCCTGTCGGTGACGCGCACAATGTAGGTGTGGTTGCCGTCGCTGAGGCCGTTGTCCTGGAAGGACCAGCTTGCGCTGCCGTTCATGGTCACCTGGCCGAGCAGGACCCCGTCACGATAGAGCTGCACAATTTCACCGTCGTCCGGGGCGCGGTTAAGCGTACCGTTGATCAGCGGTGAGTTATCGTCGGTTGCCACCGCGCTGCCAAAGGTGCCCTGACGCTCGCCTTCACCGTCGGTATAGCTCACTACCGTGCCTACCGTCGCTGGCGGCGTGGTGTCCACCGTCACCACCTGAGAGGCGGTGGAGCCGACGTTGCCCGCCTGGTCGATAATCCGCACCTGGTAGGTGTAGTCCCCGTCAGCCAGATCGCGGGTATCGGTGTAGCTCCAGCGCTGGTTGGTGACCGTGGTATCGAGCCAGGTGTTCCCGCCGTCCAGGCTGATCTGCACGCGCTCGTCGTTTGCCAGCGCGCTGCCCAGCGAACCGTTGATGGTCAGCGTGGTGTCCATGGTGATGAAATCACTCCCGGACTGGCCGGTATCTTCGCTGATGCTGTCGATGGTGACGCCGTACTGCGGCGCCTGCGTATCCACCGTCACCGCCTGCGAGGTGGTTGCCCCGACGTTCCCCGCCTGGTCAACTACCCGCACCTGATAGTTATGGCTGCCGTCGGTCAGGGTACGGGTATCGCTGTAGCTCCACTGCGTACCGCTGACGGTGGCGTACACCCAGGTGCTGCCGCCGTCCATGCTCACCTGCACGAATTCACCCGCGCCAGGCTCTGCGCCGAGCGTTCCGTGCAGCGTGTACGAGGTCGAACTGGTCAGGAAGTCGTTATTGTCGAAGCCGGTATCCACGGTGATGTTATCCACGGTCACCGTAATCGCCGCATCCGGGGCGACCGTATCGACGGTCACCTGCTGATGGGCGCTGGCCCCCACGTTGCCCGCCGCATCCACCACGCGAACGTAGTAGTCATAGGTCTGGTTACCCAGCGTGCGGCTATCGACGTAGTACCAGCTGTTGCCGGTGACGATCACGTTCTGCCAGGTGACGCCGCCATCGATGCTGATCTGGGCATACTCGCCGTCGGCCAGCGTCGCGCCGAGCGAGCCGTGCAGCGTCAGGGACGTATCGTTAGTGACAAAGTCGCTGCTGCTCAGGCCGGTATCGTCGCTGATGCTGTCGATGGCGATGGTTTTGCTGGCGTCCGGCGCAACCGTATCAATGGTCACCACCTGGCTGGCGGTGGCGCTGATATTGCCCGCGTCGTCAATCACGCGCAGCTGGTAGTTATAATCCCCGTCGGCCAGCGTGCGGCCATCGACATAGGTCCAGCTCAGGCCGCTGACACTCACATCGGTCCAGGTAACGCCGCCGTCGAGGCTGATCTGAGCGTGGTCGCCGCTGCCCAGCGCCGCGCCGAGCGTCCCTTTCAGGCTGATCTGGCTGTCGCTGGTGATAAAATCGCTGCCGGACAGGCCCGTATCCTGGGTGATGGAATCCACGGTAATGGTCGTCGCCGCAGGCTTCGTCAGGTCAATCACCACGTCCTGGCTGTCCGTCGCCCCCACGTTGCCCGCGTTATCGATAACGCGCACCTGATACTGATACGTACCGTCCGTCAGGGTGCGGCCATCGGCGTAGCGCCAGGTGGTACCGGTTACGGTCAGCTCAATCCAGGTGGTGCCGCCGTCGAGGCTGATCTGCGCTTTCTCGTTATTGCCGAGCTGCGCGGTCAGCGAGCCGTTGACCACCACCTGAGCATCGTTGGTGATGAAATCACTCGCGCTCAGGCCGGTGTCGTTTTGCAGCGAGTCAATGCTGATGCCCATCGACGGCGCGGTGAGATCCACGGTGACGCTGTGGTTATCGCTGGCGCTGTTGCCGATGGCGTTGCTCACCTGCGCGTTAATGACGTACGAACCGCCGTCCGCCAGCGCGGTTACGTCTGCGCTGCCCACCGTATAGCTCCAGCTGCCGTCAGCCTGGACGGTCGCCGTGTAGGTTTTACCGTTCAGCGTGATGGTCACCGTCTGGCCCGCCGGGGCGTCGGTGGTACCGCTGACAATCAGCGGCGTACCGTGCTCGGCGGCGTTGACGATATCATCCTGCGCAAAGGTGTTGATGGTGATGGTTGGGACATCGCCGTTCAGCGTCACGTCGTGCGTTGCGCTGCCCGGGTTGCCCGCCTTATCGCTCACCGAAGCGGTGATGGTGTAATCCCCGTCGCTCAGGCCGAGGAAATCACGGCCCGGCACGAAGACCGACCAGGATCCGTCCGCCCCGACGGTCGCCTGATAGCTGTGCCCGTTGAAGGAGACGGTCACCGTCTGGCCCTGTTCCGCCGTGGTGGTGCCGCTGATGGTCTGGCCCGCCAGCTGCTCCGCGTTGTTGACGATATCGTCATCGGCCACGGTGCTGATGGTCACGGTTGGCGCGACGGTGTCTACCGTTAAGGTGTGCGTGGTCTGGCCGTTATTACCCGCTTTATCGTTGACCGAGGCGGTCACCGTCAGCGCGCCCTGGCTCAGCGCAGCCAGATCTGCCGCCGGCACGTCGAGCGTCCAGGTGCCGTCGTTTGCCACGGTTGCAGTGTAGGATTTGCCGCCCAGCGTCACGGTGACGGTCTGACCCGCCTCCGCGCTGGAAGAGCCGCGCACAGTCAGGGGCTGCTGTGCTTCAAGCGCGTTCAGCATGTCGTCACCCGACAGCGTCGCAATGCTCACGACCGGCGCGGTGATATCCACGCTGATGCCGTGCGTCGCCGACGCGCTGTTGCCCGCGCTGTCCTGCGCCGACACGGATACCTGATAGCTCGCGCCATCGGCCAGCGCGCCTACGTCGGCGGCCGGAACGGTGGTCGTCCAGCTGCCGTCGCTCTGGATGGTGGCCGTATAGCTCTTGCCGTTCAGCGTCACGGTGACCTGCGTACCGCTGGCGAACTGGGCGCTGGAGCCGTTAATCACCAGTGGCGAACCGGCTTCAGCCGCGTTAATGACGTCATCTCCGCTAACGGTGTTGATGGTCAGCGCCACGGAGGCGGTGTTCACTACCACATCGTGGGTCTGGGTGCTGCTGTTGCCCGCGCTGTCGGTAATGGTCGCGCTGAGGGTCACGGTGCCGTCGTTCAGCGCGGAAATCACGCTGGCCGGCACGCCCACGCTCCAGTTACCGCTAGCGTCAACGGTGGTGGTGTACTGGTTCGAACCGATGGTGATGACCAGCTTATCGCCGACGCTCGCGCCGGTTGCGGTGCCGCTGACGATCTGCGCCTGCCCGTGCTCCACGCTGTTAATGACGTTATCGCCCGCAACGTCGTTAAAGCTGACGGTCGGCGGCGTGGTATCAAGCGTAATCGCTTTGCCCGCGCTGCCCGGGTTACCCGCGGCGTCGCTCACGCTGACCTGCACGGTGTAGCCGTTATCCGCCAGTGCGGACAGGTCTGTGCCCGGCACGTTCACGCTCCAGACGCCGCCCTGCTGCACCTGCGCGGTATAGCTCTTACCGCCCAGCGTCACGGTGACCGTCTGACCGACTTCCGCCGTGGTGGTGCCGGAAATGGCCACGCCCGCAGCCGCTTCGCTGGCGTTAATCACGTTATCGCCTGCGACCGTATCGATGGTCACGGTTGGCGCGGTGGCGTCCACGCTGTACTCCCGGCCCGCCGAGGCGCTGTTGCCGTGCGCGTTGGTGACGCTCACCTGCACGCTGGCATCGCCGTCTTTAAGGCCCGCGAGATCCGCAGACGGCACGGTGGCCGTCCAGTTACCGTCAGCATCCACCTTCGCGGTGTACGTCTTGCCGCCGAAGGTGATGGTAACGGTCTGGTTTTCCTCCACGTTCGAGGTGCTGCCGGACAGCACCAGATCCGCGCCTTTCTCCGCCGCGTTAATCACGTCGTCGGTGGCAATCGCATCGATGCTGATAGCCACTGCTGACAGATCGACGGTCACGTCATGGCTGATGGTCACCGGGTTGCCCGCCGCGCTCTGGCCTGCAGCGGTCACGGTGACCGTGCCTGCTGCCAGGGCCCCGACGTCCGCCGCCGGGATTGCCGCGCTCCAGGTGCCGTCTGCCAGCACGGAGGCCGCATAGGTTTTGCCGTTGACGGTCACGGTGAGCGTGGTGCCTGCCGCCAGCCCGTCGCTGGAGCCGGTAACGATCAGGTTCTGCCCGTGCTCGATGCTGTTGATCACATCGTCGCCCGCCACGGTATCAATGCGCAGACCCGGCAGGCTGGCGTCTATCACGATTTCGCGCTCGCCCGCGCCGGTGTTGCCGTGACCGTTGGTGACGGATGCTGACACGGTCAAATCACCGTTGCCCAGCGCCGTCAGGACGGATTCCGGCACGTTAACGGACCAGGTGAGATCGCTCTGCACCGTTGCGGTGTAGCTGTTGCCGCCAATGGTGACAGTGACGGTATTGCCCGCTTCCGCGTTCGCTACCTTGCCGCTGATGGTCTGGCCCGCGGCCACTTCCGCCGCGTTGATGACGTTATCGCCCGCCACGGTGTTGATGGTGACGGTCGGCAGCGCGGTGTCGACCAGCAGGTTCGCCGTATTGCTGACGCTGTTGCCCACGCCGTTGGTGGCGCTCGCGCTCAGGGTGTAATTCGCTTCGCCCAGACCCGCCAGGTCCGCCGCCGGAACGGTCAGGCTCCAGGTGCCGTCTGCCGCCGTCGTGGCCGCGTAGTTTTTACCGTTCAGGTTTACGGTCACCACGGTGCCTTCCGCGAGGTTGGCGCTGGTGCCGCTGACGCTCAGATCCTGACCTTTTTCCACCGCGTTCAGCACGTTGTCGCCGCTGATGGCGTTGAACGCCACGGACGGCAGGCCGGTATCAACGGTCACGTTATGCGTGCCGGTGCCGGTGTTGCCCGCCGCGTCAGTGACTGACGCAGTGACGGTTACGGTGCCGTCGCTGAGGCCGGAAATCACGCTGGCCGGTACGCCCACGCTCCAGTTCCCCGCCGCGTCCAGCACGGTGGTGTAGGTCTGGCCGCCGATGGTCACGGTGACCTTATCGCCCGCTGCCGCGCCGGTGGCGGTGCCGCTGACGATATGCGCCTGAGCGTGCTCAGCGATGTTAATCACGTCATCGCCCGCCACGGTGTTGATCGTCACCGCAGGAACGGTCACGTCGACCGTCAGAGTGTGATCGACCGACGCCGGGTTGCCCGCCTTGTCGCTGACGCTCGCCGTCACGGTGACGCTGCCGTCGCCGAGCGATGCCAGATCCGCCGCCGGAACGCTCAGCGTCCAGCTGCCGTCCGCGCCTGCGGTTGTGGTGTAGTCTTTGCCGTTCAGCGATACGGTGACCGTCTGGCCCGCTTCGGCGGTGGTGGTGCCGGATACGGTCAGATCGGACTGCGCTTCTGCGGCGTTCAGAATATCGTCAGCCGCAAGGGTGTTGATGGTCACGGACGGCGCGGTCGCATCCACGCTGTACTCGCGGCCCGCCGAGGCGCTGTTGCCGTTGACGTTGGTGACGCTCACCTGCACGCTGGCGTCGCCGTCCTTGAGGTGTACCAGATCCGCAGACGGCACGGTGTAAGTCCAGTTGCCGCTGTCGTCTACTGTCGCGCTATAAATTTTGCCGTTCAGGCTGATGGTCACGGTCTGCCCGGCATCCACGTTGGTGGTCGCACCGGACAGCACCAGATCCGCGCCCTTCTCCGCCGCGTTAATCACGTCATCGGTGGCAATCGCATCGATGCTGATGGCAACGGTCGCCAGATCTACCGTCACGTCGTGGCTGATGGTAATCGGGTTGCCCGCAGAGCTGTCGCCGGTCACGCTGATTTTGACGGTGCCTTCCGGCCACGCGCTCACGTCGGTGGACGGGATCGCCGCGCTCCAGGTGCCGTCCGCCAGTACGGTGGCCGCATAGCCTTTACCGTTGACGGTGACGGTCAGCGCCGTGCCCGCCGCCAGCCCGTCGCTGGAGCCGGTGACGATCAGGTTCTGCGCGTGCTCGATGGTGTTGATCACGTCATCACCCGCGACGGTGTCGACGCGCAGGCCCGGCAGGTTAGCGTCGATAGCGATCTCGCGCTCGCCGGTGCCGGTGTTGCCGTGGCCGTTGGTGACGGTCGCCGTTACGCTCAGGCTGCCGTTGCCCAGCGCGGTCAGCACGTCGGACGGCACGTTCACGGACCAGGTCAGATCGTTCTGCACCGTTGCGGTGTAGCTGTTGCCGCCAAGGGTGACGGTGACGGTATTGCCCGCTTCGGCGTTCGCCACGGTGCCGCTCAGGGTCTGGCCTGCCGCCACTTCCGCCGCGTTGATGACGTTATCGCCCGCCACGGTGTTGATGATGACGGTTGGCAGCGCGGTGTCCACCAGCAGGTTCGCGGTGTTGCTCACGCTGTTGCCCACGCCGTTGGTGGCGGTCGCGTTCAGGGTATAGTTGGCCTGGCCGAGACCGGCCAGATCCGCTGCCGGAACCGTCAGGCTCCAGGTGCCGTCTGCCGCGGTTGTGGCCGTGTAGTTTTTACCGTTGAGGGTCACGGTCACCACGGTGCCTTCCGCCAGGTTGGCGCTGGTGCCGCTGACGCTCAGGTCCTGACCTTTTTCCACCGCGTTCAGGACGTTGTCATCGCTGATGGCGTTGAAGGCCACGGACGGCAGGCCGGTATCGACGGTCACGCTATGCGTGCCGGTGCCGGTGTTGCCCGCCGCGTCGGTGACCGACGCGGTGACGGTCACGGTGCCGTCGCTGAGGCCGGAAATCACGTTCGCCGGGACGCCCACGCTCCAGTTCCCCGCCGCGTCCAGCACGGTGGTGTACGTCTGGCCGCCGATGGTGACGGTGACCTTATCGCCCGCAGCCGCGCCGGTGGCGGTGCCGCTGATGATTTGCGCCTGGCCGTGTTCTGCGATGTTAATCACGTCATCGCCCGCCACGGTATTGATGGTCACCGCCGGGACGGTGATATCTACCGCCAGGTTGTGATCCACGGACGCCGGGTTACCCGCCTTGTCGCTGACTGATGCGGTAACGGTGACGCTGCCGTCGGTTAATCCTGCCAGATCGGCCGCCGGAACGTTCAGCGTCCAGCTGCCGTCCGCGCTGACGGTTGTGGTGTAGTCTTTGCCGTTCAGCGATACGGTGACCGTCTGGCCCGCTTCGGCGGTGCTGGTGCCGGAAACCGTCAGATCGCTCTTCGCTTCGGTGGCATTGAGAATGTCGTCCGTCGCCAGGGTATTGATGGTCACGGACGGTGCGGTCGCATCCACGCTGTACTCGCGGCCCGCCGAGGCGCTGTTGCCGTTCACGTTGGTGACGCTCACCTGCACGCTGGCGTCGCCGTCTTTCAGACCCGCCAGATCGGCCGCTGGCACCGTGGCGGTCCATTTGCCGTCGGCGTCTACCGTCGCGGTGTAGCTCTTGCCGCCGAAGGTGATGGTGACGGTCTGGTTTTCCTCAACGTTCGAGGTCGCCCCCGAGAGCACCAGATCCGCGCCCTTCTCGGCCGCGTTAATCACGTCATCGGTGGCGATGGCGTCAATGCTGATGGCAACGCTCGCCAGATCCACCGTCACATCGTGGCTGATGGAGACCGGGTTACCGGCGCTGCTCTGGCCCGCAACGGTCACGGTAACCGTGCCTGCACTCAGTGCGCCGACGTCCGCCGCAGGGATCGCCGCGCTCCAGGTGCCGTCCGCCAGCACGGTCGCCGGATAGGTTTTGCCGTTGACGGTCACGATCAGCGCCGCGCCCGCCGCCAGCCCGTCGCTGGTACCGGTGATAATCAGGTTCTGCCCGTGTTCGATGCTGTTGATCACGTCGTCACCCGCCACGGTATCCACGCGCAGGCCCGGCAGGTTAGCGTCTATCACGATTTCGCGCTCGCCCGTTCCGCTATTGCCCACCCCGTTCGTGACGCTGGCTGACACGGTCAAATCACCGTTGCCCAGCGCGGTCAGCACGTCGGACGGCACGTTCACGGACCAGGTGAGATCGCTCTGCACCGTTGCGGTGTAGCTGTTACCGCCAATGGTCACGGTCACGGTGTTGCCCGCTTCGGCATTCACCACCTTACCGCTGATGGTCTGGCCGGCTGCCAGCTCCGCCGCGTTAATGACGTCGTCACCCGCAATGGTGTTGACGATCACGCCCGGCAGAACGGATTCCACGTTCACGGTGTGCGACGTGCTGGTATTGTTGCCGACGCTGTCCGTCGCTGAGGCGGTGACGGTATAAAGCGCCTCGCCCAGCTGACCGACCTCGTTCGCCGGAACGGTAGTCGTCCATTTTCCGTTATCGTCCACCTGCGCGCTGTACGCTTTGCCGTTCAGCATCACGGTCACCACCGCGCCTGCCGCCAGGCCGGAAGCCGTACCGGAGATCGTCAGATCCTGGGTTTTCTCGGCGTTGTTGATCACATCGTCACCGGAAACGGTGTCAATGGTCAGCACCGGCGCGGTCAGATTCACCTCCACGCCGTGCGTGGCGCTGTTGCTGTTGCCCGCTTTATCGGTCAGCGCCGCTGTAATGGTGTAATCTCCGGCGGCCAGGGCGGTTACGTCCGCCGCAGGCACGCCCACGCTCCAGTTGCCTGAGGCATCCAGAGTGGCGGTGTACGATTTGCCGTTGAGGGTG
>NZ_QFXN01000027.1:0-12900 GCF_003144775.1 Enterobacter sp. CGMCC 5087
ACGTCGCCCGCCGCCGCGCCGGTCACGGAACCCGTGACAATCAGTGCCTGCGCATGCTCGGCGCTGTTGATCACGTCGTCGTCGGAAACGGTGTGGATGGTCAGCTGCGGGACGGTGGTATCCACCAGCACGTCGCGATCCGCAGAGGCCGGGTTGCCCGCCTTATCAGACACGGCGGCGCTGATGGTGTAGCTGCCGTCGGTAATGCCGCTCAGATCCGCGGACGGCACGGTCACGCTCCAGCTGCCGTTTGCCTGCACGGTGGTGGTGTAGTCCACGCCGTTCAGCGTCACGGTGACAGCCTGGCCCGCTTCGGCGTTGGTCACGCCGTCAATAACCAGATCCTGCTGCGCTTCGGCCGCATTGATGATGTTGTTATCGCTGACAATTTCAATAGACACCGTCGGCGCGGTGGCGTCCACGCTGTACTCGCGGCCTGCCGACGCGCTGTTGCCGTTCACGTTGGTGACGCTCACCTGCACGCTGGCATCGCCGTCCTTCAGGCTGCCCAAATCGGCAGACGGTACGGTCGCCGTCCAGTTGCCGCTGGCATCAACCGTCGCGGTGTACGACTTGCCGCCGAAGGTGATGGTGACGGTCTGGTTTTCTTCCACGTTGGAGGTCGAGCCGGACAGCACCAGGTCCGCGCCTTTCTCAGCCGCGTTGATCACGTCGTCCGAGGCAATCGGGTTAATGCTGATGGCGACTGCCGCCAGATCCACCTTCACGTCATGGCTGATGGAAACAGGATTGCCCGCCGCGCTCTGGCCTTCCACGGTCACGGTGACCGTGCCCGCATTCAGCGCGCTGACGTCTGCCGCCGGAATGGCAGCCGTCCAGGTGCCGTCCGCCAGCACGGTTGCGGCGTAGGTTTTGCCGTTGACGGTCACCGTTAACGCAGCGCCCGCTGCCAGGCCTTCGCTGGAGCCGGTGATAATCAGGTTTTGAGCGTGCTCGATGCTGTTGATGACATCGTCGCCCGCCACGGTGTCGACCCGCAGGCCAGGCAGGTTAGCGTCTATCACGATTTCGCGCTCGCCGGTTCCGGTGTTGCCGTGGCCGTTGGTGACGCTGGCTGACACGGTCAGATCGCCGTTCCCGATGGCGGTTAAGATCGTGGACGGCACGTTGACCGACCAGCTCAGATCGTCCTGAACCATCGCGGTGTACGTATTGCCGCCAATTGAAATCGTGACGGTGTCACCGCTCGCCGCGCCGCTCACTTTCCCGCTCAGGGTCTGTCCGGCAGCCACTTCCGCCGCGTTAATAACGTCGTCCGTGGCGACCGGGTTGATGGTGACCTGCGGCAGCGCGCTGTCGACCAGCACGCTGTGACCGGTGCTCGCGCTGTTGCCCGCGGTGTCGGTTACGCTCGCCGTCACCACGTAGCTCGCTTCGCCCAGCGCCGAGACGTTTGCCGCCGGAACGGTCACGCTCCAGCTCCCGCTCGCGTCGGCGGTGGCCGTATAGCTGATGCCGTTCAGCGTCACCGTAATGGCGGTTCCTTCCGGCTGGTTGCTGGTGCCGGACACCTGCAGATCCTGGCCTTTCTCGGTCGCGTTGATCACGTCGTCAGCCGCCAGGGTATTGATGGCAATGACCGGCGCGGTCAGGGAGACGTCAAACTCGTGCGTCGCGGTGGTGCTGTTACCGGCTTTGTCGGTGAGGGTCGCGGAGATCGTCTGCTCACCGTTGACCAGCGCGCCCACGTCCGCCGCCGGAACGCCCACGCTCCAGCTGCCGGACGCATCCAGCATGGCGGTGTAATCTTTACCATTCAGGGTCACGGTAATCACGTCGCCCGCCTGCGCGCCCGTCACCTTACCGGAGACGATCAGCGCCTGGCCGTGCTCGGCAATATTGATGATGTCATCGCCCGCAACGATGTTGAATGAAATCTGCGGTACGGTGGTGTCGACCAGCACCGAGGAGCCCGCGCTGGCCGGGTTACCTGCCTTATCTGACACGGTCGCCGTTACCGCGGCGCTGCCGTCGGCGATGCCTGCCATATCCGCCGCCGGAACGTCGAGCGTCCAGCTGCCGTCCGCCTGCACCTGCGCGGTGTACTGATTGCCGTTGAAGGTCACGGTGACCGTCTGGCCCGCTTCGGCAGTAGAGGTGCCGCTCAGGGTCAGATCCTGCGCCGCCTCTGCCGCGTTCAGCATATTGTCATGGCTGATGGTGTTGATGGTCACCGTCGGCGCGGTGGTATCGACGCTGAATTCCTGCGCCGAAGACGCCGCGTTGCCGTTCACGTTGGTGACGGTTACCTGCACGCTGGCGTCGCCGTCTTTCAGGCCGCTCAAATCGGCTGCCGGAACGGTCCAGGTCCAGTCGCCGCTGGCATCCACCGTCGTGGTATAGGTTTTACCCGCAAAGGTAATAGTCACGGTCTGGCCCGCTTCCACGTTGGATGTGGTGCCGGAAAGCAGAAGATCCTGGCCTTTTTCCGCCGCGTTGAGCACGTTATCGTCGGTCACGCTGCTGATGGTGATGGCAACAGGCGCGAGATCGACGTCCACAACGGTGCCAATAGTCACCGGGTTGCCGGAAGCATCCTGCGCGCCTGCCTTGATATCCAGCGAACCGTCCGCCCACTGGGAGACATCGGCCGCCGGTACCGCCGCCTGCCAGGTGCCGTCCGCCAGTACCGTTGCCGAATAGGTTTTGCCGTTGATGGTCACGGTCACGGTGCTGCCCGCCGCCAGATCGGTGCTGGTACCGGACACAATCAGGTTCTGAGCGTGTTCAATCACGTTGATCACGTCGTCACCCGCCACGGTATCAATACGCAGTCCCGGGAGCTGGGCGTCGATGGTGAAGTCGTGAGAAGAAGAGCCGGTATTGCCGTGCGCGTTGGTCACGCTGGCGGATACGGTGAGGTCGCCGTTGCCGAGCGCGGTTAACTGGCTCTCGCTTAACGGCAGGCTCCAGGTCAGATCGTCCTGCACGGTAGCCGTGTACGTCTGGCCGCCAAGGATAATAGTGACAGTGTCACCTGCCGCCGCGTTCGTCACCTTCCCGGTCAGGGTTTGCCCTGCCGCTACTTCCGCTGCGTTAACGATATTGTCGCCCGCCAGGGTGTCGATCGTTACCACCGGCAGCGAGCTGTCCACCAGCACATCGTGCGAGGTTGAGGCGCTGTTGCCTACGCTATCCGTGACGCTCGCCGTCACGGTGTAATGGGCTTCTCCCAGCGCGCTTACGGCCGAGGCCGGTACGGTCACGCTCCAGTTTCCGCTGGCGTCAGCGGTGGCGGTGTAGTGAATGCCGTTCAGGGTCACCGTAATGGTCGTGCCTTCCGGCTGGTTGCTGGTGCCAGAGAGAAGCAGATCTTCGCCCTTCTCGGTTGCGTTGATCACGTCGTCCGCCGCCAGCGTGTTGATAGCGAGGACAGGCGTCACGGTATTCACCACCACATCCAGCGAACTGCTTCCGGTATTACCGGATCGGTCGGTCACGGAGACGTCGATTGTCCAGGTGCCGTCAGTCAGTCCCTGCACGACGGACGCCGGCAGGCCAAGGCTCCAGTTCCCCGCCGCATCCACCACGGTGGTGTAATCAACGCTGTTAATGGTGACAGTGACCAGGTCGCCCGCTGCCGCACCGGTGACGGAGCCGCTCAGGATCTGCGCCTGTGAATGGGCGAGCTGGTTAACGGTGTTGGTGTCGGTGACAAAGTCGTTAATGGTCACCTGCGGTACGGTTGCGTCCACCAGACCCACGCGGTCCGCGCTGCTGGCGTTGCCCGCCACGTCGCTCACGGTGGCCGTCACGGTCACAATGCCGTCCGTCAGGGCACCCACGTCAGCCGCAGGCACGCTCAGCTGCCACGTACCGTCCGCCTGAATCGTGGTCTGATACGTTTTGCCGTTCAGCGTCACGGTGACCGTCTGGCCCGCTTCCGCAGTGCTGCTACCGCTTAAGGCTAAATCCTGCTGCGCTTCAGCCGCGTTGATGATGTTGTCGGCGGTCAGGTTATCGAGCGTAATCGCCGGAGGCTGCGTATCCACCGTGACCACGCGCGCGGCGTCGGCGCTGTTGCCGCTGACGTTAGTGACGCTGACGCTCACCTGCGCGCGCCCGTCGATCAGGCTTTCCATGGCGCTGGCGGGTACGGTCAGGCTCCAGGAGCCATCCTGCTGCACCTGCGCGGTGAAGGTCTGGTCGGCGAATTTCACCACCACGGTCTGCCCCGCCTCCACGCCCTGCGTCTGGCCGGAAAGGGTTAAATCACCGCCTTTTTCTGCCGCATTCAGCAGGTCGTCGCCGGAGACGGTATCAATAGTGACCGCCACGGCGTTCAGATCGAGTTCAATCGGGTGTTCAGCCGCAACGGGATTGCCCCAGGCATCTACCGCACTGACGCTAACCGTCATGCCGCCCGCCGTCCAGGCCTGCAGGTCCGCCGCCGGAACGCCGATCTGCCAGCTGCCGCTGGCGTTAACCGCGGTGACGTACTCCACGCTGTTGATGGTGACAATAATCTGCGTGCCCGCGGCCAGATGGGTGCTGGAGCCAGTGACGCTCAGATCCTGCTGCTGTTCAATGGCGTTGATCACGTCATCGCCGGAAATGGTGTTCACGCGCAGTCCCGGCAGCTCCGCGTTGATATTGATATCCCGCTCGCCGGTGCCGGTATTGCCGTGCCCGTTGGTGACGGACGCGGTGAAGGTTAAATCCCCGTCGCCGAACGCCTGAAGATCCGCTGACGGGATTTTCACGCTCCAGGTCAGATCGCTGCCAACCGTTGCGGTGTAGCTCTTGCCGCCTGCGGTGATGGAGACGGTATCGCCCGCCGCCGCGCCGGTAACGCGACCGCTGAGGGTTTGATCGACGCCCGCTTCGGCGTTATTGACCAGGTTGTCGCCCGCAAACGTATTGATAATGACCTGCGGAAGAACGGTATCCACCAGCAGATTCGCTTCGGCAGAACCGCTGTTCCCCACGCTGTCGGTCCCGCTGACGCTGACGGTGTAAAGCGTGTTCGCCAGATTCAGAACGTCGGAAACCGGCACCTGGACCGCCCAGATACCGTTTTCGACGGTGGCCTGATAGCTGACGTTGTTCAGCGTCACGGTGACGGCAGTGCCGTCCGGCAGGTTGCTGGTGCCGGTCAGGCTCAGAGGCTGCATCGCCTCCTGGGCATTCAGGACGTTATCCTGGCTGATGGCGTCAATCGTAAATTCCGGCGGGTGTCCACTCAGCGTAATGCCGTGCGTGGCGCTGCCGGTGTTGCCTGCCGCGTCAGTGACGGAAACCGAAAGCGTGTGGTTGCCTTCACCCAGCGCGCCCAGCACGGACGCCGGAACGCCCACGCTCCAGCTGCCGTCCGCCAGCACCACGCCGGTGAAGGTCTGGCCGCCAAGGGTCACGGTGACCACATCACCCGCGGCGGCACCGCTCGCCTGGCCGGAAATAATGTGCGCCTGGCCCTGCTCGCTGATATTGAGGATATCGTCGCCCGCCACGGTATGGATGGTGACGACCGGCGCGGCGGTATCCACCGTGAAATCTGCCGTCACGGACGAGCCGTTGCCCGCTTTGTCGCTCACGTTAACCGTCAGGGTGTGATTACCCTCATTGAGCGCCTGCACGTCGTTCACATCAAGCGTGACGGACCAGGTGCCGTCGCTGCCCACCGTGGCGTTATAGTTTTTACCGTTCAGGGTGACCGTGACGATCTGACCGGCTTCCGCATTCGTTTTACCGGTCAGGGTCAGCGGCTGGTTGTGCTCAGCCGCATTAATGATGTTGTCCTGCGCGAGGGTATCGACAGAGAGGGTTGGCGCGGTGGTATCCACCCCAATCGTCTGGCTTCCGCTGACGGTGTTACCCGCCGCGTCTTTACCGCTCACGTTAACCGTCCAGGTACCGTCGCCCAGCGCCTGCGCGTCCGCCGCAGGCACGTTAACACTCCACGCGCCGTCTGCCCCGACTTCAGCCGCGTAGGTTTTGCCGTTCAGCGTCACGGTGAGTTCGGTACCCTGCGCCAGGTTTTTGCTGGCACCGGAAAGCGTAAAGCCCGCAGATTGCTCGCTGGCGTTCAGCACGTTATCGCCCGCCGTGGTGGCCAGCGTAATGGCGGCATCGGCGGTAGAGACCGTCACGGTGATACTGCCCGCAGAGGTGGTTTTACTGCCGTCGATCTGCACGACCGTCCAGGTGTGCTCCCCGTCCGTCTGGGTCGGTAATATTACCGTCCACGTGCCGTCTGTACCGACCATGGTGCTGGCAATGGTGCTGCCGCTGCTGTCTTTGATCTGGATGGTCGCGCCCGGCTGACCGGTACCGCTAAAGGTTGGGGTGCTGTCATCCGTGATCTCGTTTGCGCTCAGCACGCCCTGCTTGTCACCCGCTTTATCCGACAGCAAGAAGGTCGGCGTGGCGCTTTCAACTTCTTTCGTATTATCAATGACTTTTGTTTTAGTTTCGCCGTCACCGCCGTTTGCCAGCAGAGCCCCGATGGCACCGCCGCCTAACGCCGCTCCCGCAATCCAGCCCCACGGCGCGTCGCTTAAAACGCTTTCCTGCTCGAGGAAAGGTTGAATGCTGCTAATCGGTGTGGCCTGCGCGGTTAACTCGGTCACCGCAGCGCCCGATGCTTCCCCGGTATCGGCAAAAGAAATATGCGTCAGTTCCTGACGGTCGTTGAACACCAGCTCTGACTGATTATGCGTTTCTGGATCTTCTGCGAAATAGTTATTGCAGCGAATAACGCTGCCATCTTTCATATAAATGAGGAGGTCTTTACCCTGGCGGACATAGCGCGCCACATCCTGAGCAGAGCCCTGGATTTCAATCACGCTCGGCGATGAAATAGAGACCGACAAATTTCCTTCGCCGGTTAATTTAGTTTTCTCCGCCGTTTTGCGAATGATGACATCAACAACTTTCATGTTACTCATATTCTTCTCCTTGCAGGTGTACGGATTCCTGTGGATATGTCCACCAGACGGATGTAGCTATCCCTGGGAAAAAACACCCATTATTTTCAGTCTTACTTTGCGCAACACTGCGCGTCTTTTATTAACTCAAATCGGGTAATTTTGCGGCAGCGTTTTTCTCTATTCCAATAAGCGGCATTAAATTATCAACCGCGGAAGCATAATTAATTGCCGAACTCCAGCCGTCATACTCAGCGATTATTTTCGCTGAGGTGGCCTGCCAGACATCCTGCTCAACGCTGAGCAGATCGTTAATGCTCCGCTTGCTCAGGGTGTATTCATTTTTATAAACATCGCGGGCCCGCAGCGCATTTTCCAGCTGTTGCTTCCCCGCCTCCATTCGTCCCCGTGCGCCGGTCCAGTCAGCCTGCGCGACGGAGGCTTTTTGCAGGACATCGAAACGCGCCTGATCGACCCGAGAGGAGGCCATGGCCCGCGCGCCTTCCGCCTGCCGAACGCGAGCAGAAACCGCGCCCCCCTGATACAGCGGCGCGTCGATATTGAGCTGTATCTGGTCGTCCCAGTAGGAACGGTTGTCCGATTCATAACGGGTGCGCCCCCCCTTCAGGCTTAGCGTAGGCCAGTGCTGGGACTTCGCCGTTTCCACGCCATACTGAGCCGAGCGTTCCATGTTTTGCGCGGCCATCACCGCCGGTATCAGGGAATAATCGATGCGGTTGAGCGAGTCCGGCTCCACGGCAAGATTCGCGGGCACCGGCGAATAGGCCTCTGCCTGCATCCCGGTTAATACCGCAAGCCTGGCGCGCGCGCTGTTTAAGGCGGCGTGATACTGCGCGACCGTCGCCTGCATGCCGGCAATACGCGTGCGGGTCTGGAGCTCATCGGAGGTGGAACTCACGCCCGCGTCTGCGCGCAGCTTTGCCAGCTGTTCGACGTTCTTGAGCGCCTGCACGTTATCTATTGCCGCCTGCAGCAGATCGGAATAGCGTTTGACCTCTACATAGCTCAGCGCCGTTTTTTCCGCCACGTCCGAAAGCGTGCCCATCAGCTGATAGCGGTAGCTATCGCGCTGGGCGGAGGACTGGCTGATGCTGTTATTGGTCTTGCCAAAATCGTACAGCAACTGCGTCAGGCTCAGCCCCCAGGCGGCTGAATTCTTCAGCGACCCGCTGGAATCGGTGGTCTGGCTGTGCCCTGTACTCCCGTTCAACGATATTTGCGGCATCCAGCCGCTGCGCGCTTCATCTATTTGTGCCTGGCCAATACCTAATTGCGCGGCCTGCTGGCTAATTGACGGATCGCGATCGATCGCAAAAAGAATACTTTCTTTTAAGGTTGTGGTTGCCACCGGGGCAATACCCACCTGATTACTATTGGCGAAAGCCGTATTTATGGCTAATGAAATGAATGCCAGTGCTGCTGTAAATCTGTGTAACATAGGCTTTCTTAATATCGTCATGTTATCTCCCTGACTCTGAGTGATACTCAAGCAAATACCCAAAAAGAGGTACAGATAATTAGACAAATATCTTATTTAGCTACCGTGCTGAATTTTAGGTAATAATCCCCATACCCATTTCCATTGGAGATGAGATCTGCCTGCGCTTTATTTCAATTAAGAATTTACTTATTTCTTAAACTGGTTAGCAGCATAACAAAATGCGGTATACCCCACTACACCCACAATGTTAACGTGGTGTTACAGATAAGAAAAAACATGGGGTTTCTGGACAAAACCCTGAAAATGGAGTTTCAAATGAAACATATAAAACCACTGTTATTTAAGGAAAATTCTTAATTCGTAATATGCACATTTTTGCGTTAATTTCAGAGCGGGTCAGACACAAAGATTTTCAAAGAAGTGTCAATTTACGTAGCCTAAGGGATATATCCAAAATTAAAAACTTTTAAATAACTAATTAAAGCAATTAAACACTGCATAATTTTTACTAAACAGCATTTAACACCACTCAATGCCGATACGCTGGTTACATAACCCAAATCGTTTAATAAAACATAACAATAACATCGTGATTAACATTCAATACGGCTTCCTTATACCTGTTTAATAAAATTTTAATAATCACCCATCTAAATCATCACGCCGCTGCACATCGTCCTGAGGACATTCCCCTTCTCTCTGCGTCAAAATGCTGTATTATGCAAACTATTGCGACATTTTGCAGGAATGTACCCCGATGCACAAAACCGCTCGTCAACGCTACGTTCTGGATATCCTCAGCGAGCAAGGCCAGGCAAGCATCACTGAACTGGCCGAAAAGCTGCAGGTTTCAGCGGATACCATCCGTCGGGATCTGACCGATCTGGAAAACCAGGGCCTTGCGCAGAAGAACCACGGCGGAGCCATCGCGCTCAACCTCTCCGCCATGAACCGTCAGGGCCGCAACACGCTGCTGCCGGAGGCCAAACAGCGCCTGGGTAAACAGGTCGCACAGCAGGTTCCACCAGGCTCCACCCTGTTTCTGGATGCCGGAAGCACGGTGATGGCCGTCGCCACCTTTCTTCAGGGGCCGCTCACCGTCATTACTCCCTCGCTGGATATCGCCCAGCATTTTAGCGACCGGGAAGATATTGAGCTGATCCTGCTCGGCGGGAAATGGGACCACAAGCAGCGACTGTTTGCCGGCAGCGCCACGCTGTCTTTGCTGTCCTGGTATCGGGCAGATATCGCCATTCTTGGGGCATGCGCCATTCATGCCGAGCTCGGGTTGAGCGCCGGTAAAGAAGCGGATGCCGAGGTTAAACGCGCAATGCTGGACGCAAGCCACGCGCACTGGATTGTCGCCGACCACCTGAAAATTAACCGCTGCGAGCCGTATCTGGTTTCCGGGTTATCCAGCATTCAACAACTCTTTTTAGATCGTCCCTGGCCTGAGCTTGGGGACCATAGCGCACTGCAGGTTACGGTGTGTGCGAATTAACGTGGAGAAGGTCATGAGTAAAGTTCAAACAATCAACATTGCGCTGATCGGGTATGGATTTGTCGGTAAAACCTTCCATGCCCCGCTGATCCAGTCTGTGGACGGGATTAAGCTGGCCGTGGTCTCTTCTCGTGATGAAGAGAAAGTTAAACGCGATCTGCCGGACGTACAGGTGGTGGCGACACCGGAAGAGGCTATTCAGCATCCTGATATCGATCTGGTGGTGATTGCCTCCCCCAACGCCACGCACGCCCCGCTGGCGACGCTGGCCCTGAACTCGGGGAAACACGTGGTCGTGGATAAGCCTTTTACCCTCGACATGCAGGAAGCCCGCGACCTGATTGCGCTGGCGGATGAAAAGCAGCTGCTGCTATCCGTCTTCCACAACCGCCGCTGGGACAGCGATTTCCTCGGCATTAAGCAGATTATTGAACAAGGCACGATCGGCAAGGTTAAACACCTGGAATCGCACATCGACCGCTTTCGCCCGGAAGTGCGCGTGCGCTGGCGCGAGCAGAACGTCCCCGGGAGCGGTCTGTGGTTTGATCTGGGCCCTCACCTGATTGACCAGACGCTGCAGCTCTTCGGCCTGCCGGAGTCGGTGCAGGGGAATATCGCGACGCTGCGCGACGGCGCAGAAATTAACGACTGGGCGCACGTGGTCTTAAACTACCCGGAGCATAAGGTCATTCTGCACGCCAGCATGCTGGTTGCTGGCGGTACGGCACGCTTTACCGTCCACGGTGACAAGGGCAGCGTGGTGAAAGCCAGAATCGACCAGCAGGAAGCGCAGCTGCTCGCAGGGGTGATCCCCGGCAGTGAAACCTGGGGCGAAGACGGCGACAGCATGGTGTTCTTTGGGGCCGACGGCGCACCGCAGACGATCCCTACCCCGAAAGGCGATCAGCGCCAGTATTACGTCAACGTACGTGATGCGCTGCTCGGGAAAATCACCAACCCTGTCCACCCTGTTGAGGCACTGGCGGTCATGGCCGTGCTGGAAGCGGCGGTGAAGTCCTCGGAGACGGGGTCAACGCAGGCGCTGGCGTTAACTGCTGAAGAGCGTGCGCTGCTGGGTTAAAAAATAAGCCGGGTGGCGCTGCGCCACCCGGCAAGCGTTAAAGACTACGAACGCTTTTTCGGGATCATGCGCAGGAGGGTATTATCTTTCCAGAAATAGTGATGCATCAGCGCCGCCGCCGCGTGCAGGCCAATCACAAAATAGCCCAGGTTCGCCAGCGTCTCGTGCCACTCTTTCAGCATATCAACCAGGTCGAAATTGGACTCCGCCGCATGCGGCATCGCCAGGCCGAAAGCAAACCAGTCGCTGCCCCGGTTATACATCATCACAATGCCAATCAGCGGCAGCGCAATAAACAGCAGATACACCACCAGGTGGCCAAGATGGGACATCCCCGTCACCATCGCTTTTGGCTTCGGCTGAATCGGTGGCGCGCGGAATTTCAGGCGAACCAGCAGGCGCGTTACCATCAGCACCAGGATACTGATACCGCACGAGACGTGGATCATATTGATCGCTGGACGCGCGGTGCGCGGGAAGAAACCTTTGAGTTCCATGGCGCAGTAGGCGACGATGATTAACAGAAATACCAGCCAGTGGATGCCGATTTGCAGGCTTGTATATTTAGTGCGCATGTCATTTCCCGATTAAAAACAGTTATCGCGCCAACATAATCCCCTTTCCTTAAAAATTCATTAACTTTTCTGTATGGTTTTTCAAATACTTCCTCCCGCATGAAGCATCTTCAATTGCCGCCCTGCCCGTGATGGTCTAAGCCTGGATGAGTTCAAACTGTCGTATCGACACGTTTACAGGAGAACACCATGAGTAAAATTGGCATTAACGGCTTTGGACGCATTGGGCGCCTTGTACTGCGTCGCCTTCTTGAAACCCAGGACAGCAATACCGTCGTCGCCATCAACGACCTCACCTCACCGAAAGTGCTGGCCTACCTGCTCAGGCATGATTCCAACTACGGTGGCTTCCCGTGGAGCGTCGATTTCACCGAGGATGCGCTGATTGTTGATGGTAAAACCATTGCGGTGTACGCCGAAAAAGAGGCGAAGCACATTCCGTGGAAAGCCGCAGGCGTGGATATCGTCGTGGAGTGCACCGGTTTTTATACCTCTGAAGAGAAATCACGGGCGCACCTGGACGCCGGCGCGAAGAAAGTGCTGATCTCAGCCCCTGCGGGTGACATGAAAACCATCGTCTACAGCGTGAATGACGACACCATTGACGCCAGTGACACCATTATTTCCGTCGCATCCTGCACCACCAACTGCCTCGCCCCGCTGGCGAAAGCCCTGAACGATGCGTTTGAAATAAAAGTGGGCACCATGACCACCATTCACGCCTATACCGGTACGCAGGCGCTGGTGGATGGCCCGCGCGGGAAAGACCTTCGCGCCTCGCGGGCGGCGGCAGAGAATATCATTCCCCACACCACCGGTGCCGCAAAGGCTATCGGTCTGGTGATCCCGGCGCTCAGCGGTAAGCTCAAGGGCCACGCGCAGCGCGTGCCGGTAAAAACGGGTTCGGTCACCGAACTGGTGGCGATTCTGGGCAAGAAAGTCACCGTTGAGGAGATCAACGCCGCGCTGAAAAAGGCGACGCAGGGCAATAAATCGTTCGGGTATACCGACGAAGAGATTGTCTCGTCCGATGTGATTGGCTCGCATTACGGTTCGGTGTTTGACGCCACGCAGACGGAGGTGTCAGAAGCGGGAGAGCTGCAGCTGGTGAAAGCGGTAGCGTGGTATGACAACGAGTACGGTTTCGTGACGCAGCTGGTGCGGACGCTGGATAAGTTTGCGGCGCTGTAATTCTATGCCTTTATTCAGGGCTAATATGAGCAGTGAAGCATCCCCTCTCCCTGTGGGAGAGGGTTAGGGTGAGGGGAACATACGGGTGTGGTGGTCATTCCGTTCACTTTATGTTCCTTGCTACTCTTTAACGACATAACCGGTGAACGTGCCAGGGTGGCTCAATCGCCACCACCCTGGCAACCCGGGCTCCCGGCGGTAAA
>NZ_QFXN01000028.1:0-3996 GCF_003144775.1 Enterobacter sp. CGMCC 5087
ATACAGCCGGACCAGGACATTGCTGTAAGCCAAAGGTTATTCTGAAGCGGTTGTTATCGCTTCTGATTACACCCTTAAATCGAGCGCCTGGACAACGCATCCGCGAGAACCGGATCCTGCTGCAGCTTTTTCCATGCGGCAATCACCGCATCTGGCAATTCAACGTGCGCGATAAAATCCCGCCCGGCCGGGCCATAGCCGTTAACGTCATCATACAAACGCGGCAGCTCCCCCAGAACCAGTGAAAGATAACGGTCAACGGGCCACAGTCCGGCGTTACCCCCACTGAACTCCACGCCCTCTTTTCCGTTTTGCAGCGTTGACGTAAACCCGGGATGGCTGATCCACTGCGGCGAAACGGGCTCATCCCGGCACACGCGGGCAAGCGTCGCCATCGTGCGGCGCTGCATCGTCGGATCCTGCACCACCAGCACCCGCCCGGTCGCTCGCTGATGCTGTTTCAGCATATTCCAGCTAAAACGCGCGTTCTCACCGCAGTTGGTGGAGCGATCTTCAATCCACAGGCGCGCATCGGGGATCTGCCAGAACTCCCGCGCAATGTCGGCAAGAATGCTCGCTTCGGCCCGCCCTTCAGCCTGTAAGGTGTGATAACGCGGATGACTGCCAATAGCTGAATATAAAAACGCGGTTGAATGACCAATACCGCCGCTAATCAGGAGCGGGATTTCTCTCTGCGCGGCAATACGGCAGGCCGCCTCAATGGTCGGGATCACCGCGTTCCCTGCCAGGATCACCGCATCGACGTCCGGGGGCTGGCGGCTGTCGCTCAGGTCGTCCTGCGCCAGCCATTCACCGACAGTATTGATGGCCGCCAGGGTGGCATCCGGCAGGATGGGAAAATGGGGCTGAACCATGGTGAACTCCTCATTTATGTCTCTTCAGGGTAGCGGCTTCTTACCGATAACGCAGAGGCGGGCTCTGAAATCAGACGTTTTTTTATCGCCCAAATTGTCATTTTTCTGAAATAACCAGAAACATCCAAAAACAATCGGGTTGCACCTGCATATTATGCTTTTGGTTTTCCATCATACAAAACATCCTGTTGCACATGCTCTCTGCAAAAGCACCCAACGCTGCATATTTCACCGTGATCTGACCAGTTTCATCTCCCGTTAGCTTGCCAAATACAACATCCAACCCTAAGTTGCTTAACAATTTCACAACCTTTTTCATCATCGCAGGTTGCACCTGAAGCGCGCCAGGTGACACCTCATACATCATCAACGTGGCGGGGGTTCAGGTCATGACAGAACATGAAAGTACGACGACGGTATTACGAAAAAATAAGAAGGTGTTAATCGCCAGCCTTACCGGGAGCGCCATTGAATGGTTTGACTATTTTCTCTACGGCACGGCGGCCGCTCTGGTCTTCAATAAGATCTTTTTCCCGATGGTCGATCCGGTGATCGGGCTCATTCTTTCTTATCTCTCTTTCTCATTAACCTTTTTCATTCGCCCCATTGGCGGGGTACTTTTCGCCCATATCGGCGACCGCATCGGACGTAAAAAAACCCTCGTTCTTACCCTCTCTCTGATGGGAGGTGCAACCGTCATGATCGGCCTGCTGCCCACGTATGAAATGATTGGCCTGTGGGCGCCCGCTCTGCTGATCCTGATGCGTATCATTCAGGGGATGGGCATAGGCGGTGAATGGGGCGGCGCGCTGCTGCTGGCCTACGAATACGCGCCCGAAAAACGTAAAGGCTTCTTCGGCAGTATTCCGCAGGCGGGCGTCACCATCGGCATGCTGATGGCGACCTTTATCGTCTCGCTGATGACCCTGTTCAGCGAGGAGGACTTCCTCTCCTGGGGCTGGCGCATCCCGTTCCTGCTGAGTTCGGTTCTGGTGTTGCTCGGCCTGTGGATCCGTAAGGACATCGACGAGACGCCTGATTTCAAGAAGGTAAAACAATCGGGCCAGGTGGCGAAAGCGCCTCTGCGCGATACCCTGAAACATCACTGGCGCGAAGTGCTGATTGCCGCCGGTCTGAAGGTGGTAGAAACCGCGCCGTTCTATATCTTCTCGACGTTTGTCGTGAGCTATGCCACCACGACGCTGACGTATCAAAAATCTCAGGCGCTGGAAGCCGTGACGCTGGGAGCCCTGGTGGCCACGGTGATGATCCCGTTAATGGGGCTGCTCTCGGATAAAATTGGCCGTCAACGCATGTATGCCGCGAGCGTCTTCATCCTGGGTTTGTTTATCGTGCCGTGGTTTATGCTGCTCAATACCGCAACAACCTGGGGCATTGTGCTTGCGACGGTCATCGCCTTTGGCGTGCTGTGGGCACCGGTAACGGCGGTACTCGGCACGCTGTGCTCTGAAATTTTTAGTGCAAACGTACGCTACACCGGCATTACGCTCGGTTATCAGCTGGGTGCCGCGCTGGCCGGCGGTACCGCGCCGCTGATTGCCACCGGACTGCTGGCAAAATATGACGGCGACTGGGTTCCGGTGGCCTGGTATCTTGCCGTCACGGTGGTCATTTCCCTAATCGCGATTTTCTGCGCCAGCCGCGTCAAGCGAACGACCCTTCTGCAGGCACAGCCCGAACATCTCTGATCGTTGTCGGCCCGACTTTCGGGCCGCTCTTTTTCCTTAAACTTCCCTTCTACATTTGATTAACATGCGTAAATCATATTCACTTGAATTATCATTTGCGGCAGACGTAGAATCGCTAGCACGCTAATTATTCAATTATTTCTAAGGTAAACGACGTTATGCGCCTGCCCGAATGCGACCCTTATGCTCCTCGCGAGTGGCAGCCACATGAGAAACCCGCCCTGCTGGGTTCGCCTTCCACACCCGAGCACAGTACGCCAAAACGGATTGCCTACGGCGTCGTTGGCCTGCTGGTGTGCCTGACGGGAGCGCTGGGAAATGCGGTGGTGACCGCCAACCTGCAAAATCTGCAGGGCACCTTCGGGGCCTGGTCGACCGAAATCGCCTGGCTGCCTGCGGTCTACGTCATGACCAACATCTCTATCAACCTGCTGCTGGTCAAGTTCCGCCAGCAGTACGGTCTGCGCGCCTTCACGGAAGGTTTTCTGGTGCTGTACGTGCTGGTGACCTTTTTCCACCTGTTCGTTAACGATCTCAGCTCGGCGCTGATGGTGCGCGCCGCGCACGGGATGGTGGCCGCCGCGCTCAGCTCTCTGGGGATTTACTATCAGATCCAGGCCTGGCCTGCGAAGCACCGCCTGAAGGCGCTCACCATCGGGATTACCGGGTCGTCGCTCGCCATCCCTCTGGCCCGCCTGTTTTCCACCGAACTGCTGCAGCTGGACGAGTGGCGCGGGCTCTATTTCTTCGAGCTGGGGCTGGCGCTGATCTCCCTGGCCTGCGTAATAGCCTTAAAACTGCCGCCGGGCGACAGGCGCAAGGTCTTTGAGAAGAAAGACTTTATCACCTTCTTTTTAATGGCCCCCGGAATGGCCCTGCTCTGCGCCGTGCTCTCGTTGGGCCGTCTTGACTGGTGGTTCGAGGCGCCGTGGATCGGCTGGTCGCTGGCGCTATCGCTGGTGCTGATTGTGGCTGCCATCGTCTTTGAACATAACCGCACCAACCCGCTGCTGAACACCCGCTGGCTGTCGAGCGGCAGCATCGTCCGTCTGGGGCTGATCATGCTGCTGATCCGTATCGTGCTGGCAGAGCAAAACACCGGGGTCATCGGCTGGCTGCAGTACGTGGGGTTGCAGAACGAGCAGATGACCCACCTGGCGTGGTCCATTTTCGCCGGGATCGTCTGCGGGATTGTCACCAGCTGCCTCACGATTAAGCCGACCAAACTGGCGTGGCCAATCATCACTTCTCTGGCGCTGATGATTGTTGCCTCGCTGCTGGACAGCCAGTCCAACAACCTGACCCGGCCGGATCAGCTGATGCTAAGCCAGTTTCTGCTGGGCTTCGGCAGCGCCTTCTTCCTGGCACCCGCCATGCTGGCCGCCATTGGCGGGGGGATCGCCGACCCCCGC